>JAJZZU010000077.1 GCA_021797365.1 Pseudomonadota bacterium
CAGATCGAATTTGTCAGGCAATTCACTATAGACGACCTGCCTTCATCAGAAGAAAGAGCGTACCCAGGGACGCAAAGTAAAGACCGGTTTGAAGGGCGGCCCGAGTATTTGTGCAGAAATATTCAATGTGCGGCACTCGAATATACAGATGCCGAAAAACCCAGTTTCACGCCATGCGGTTGTTTGTTCCGAGAACTGCCTTGCGCGGCCTCCAGATTGAGGAGCCGTCGGACTCTCAGAAATTTGCGGCGGCAGAGGTTGAGATGCAGTTTTTCGATGGGCTACACGAAGACAACTTTTACTACGGTGAAACGGAAGAAATAAAAGCACAGCGACTGGGCACAAAACCCGAAGGCTCCTCAGTAAAATTCGTGGGTGAGCTTTGGCTCGGGAAGCTTGCCAAGCGCATGATATAAAGCCATTTCCAGGATCTCCGGGGATCGGAAGCCATACGATTTTCTGATGGTCAGTTTGGCCTTGTTGTTCAGACCCTCGACGATGCCGTTGGAGATGGCCCCTTTGGCCTTGAACCAGTTCAGGATCAGCGGTCGGTGACGCCGGCACATGCGGGCGATCTTCTTCATGGGCTCGATCCGGGAGCGCAGGGTGGCGGTGCACCAGGCGTCCAGGAACTTGCCGGCCCAGGTGGGGGACTGGTAGGTCCACAGCTGCTGGAAGTCTTCCTTCAACAGGTAGGCGCGGACGCTTTTCAGGTTGTAACGCAGCAACTCCTTCAATCGCCCCTTCTGATTGACCGTGAGATTCCCGGCGCGTTTGAGAAGACACCAACGAGCTTTCTTCAGGACCGGCTCACGGCCGTTACGCGCAAGCGTCCGGGCCTCCTCGGCGCGCACGTCATCCAAGGCGTCGTTCATCTTGGCGACGATATGGAAACGGTCGAGGATATGCACGGCCTGGGAACAGCGCTCGCGGATGACCCGGATGTAGGGTCGCCACATATCCGAGCAGACGAACTCGATACCCGCGCAGGTCTCTTGCCCCAGCATAGTGAAGAAGCCCTCGAAGGTCTTCACGGTACGTTCCTTACCCACCCACAGGAGACGCACCATACCGGCCTCGATCTGATAGGCGAGCGTGAGATATTTGTGCCCCCGGCACTAGGCGATCTCGTCGACCCCGAAGGCCTTGATGGGGCCCAAGACCCGGTGCTCCAATCCCCAGCGTACGACCCACTCGACCGAGCGGTAGACATGGTCCCAGGAGGTATGAAACGACCGGGGGACCTCCAGCCACGAGAGTTTCCGGGCCCAGGTCGCGAGAAACTGCATGTAGGCGGTGGTGAGATGATGTTTGCCCTCGGCCCAGGGCAGGATCTCGGCCGTGACCCCGCACGCGGGACAGTCCACACGCCGTCTGGCATACCGGAAGAAGACCGCGAACCCCCAAAAAGGAATAAACTGAAAGCTCCGCTCCGGGAGTTTGTCATAACCCGCGCGGCGCTTCCCACAGCCCGAGCAATAGGGCTTGGAGCCTTGACGGGGAACCACCCCGACCTCGATGGTGTTCGGCTTCCCGGGGGCGAACCGGGCGTCTTTGTACACAAACCCCTTGAAATGATAACAGCGATTCAATAATGTCGTGAGTTCCATGACTAAGCGCGCAACCTCCTCGGAACTGAGTTCGCCACAGGCGTCTTCGGACGATCGGGCGAAGCTGAGAGTCTATTGTAAAGATATTGACCGCTGGGCGGAAAGCTTAAGCGGGCTTCCCCGATCTGGATGTACCCGTGGGTGAACGGATCGTGGCGGAGTTCACGCCCTTTCTCTTAGCTGTGATCGCCGAACGGCGGACCAAGAAAACCGTGAAGAAATACGCCGACTATCTCTGGGTCCTGGGCGGTGAACTGATACGGCGCGTCAGCACCGACGAGAAAGCCCGCAAGCTTCCCGCGCGCACGCTGATCTTAAAACACATCGACGAAACGGGCGGGCCCCTGTGGCGCCATGCGCGTGATGAACAAGAACATGCGGTCTACGACGCGGTGTGTCGGCGGTTCTATCAGTTCCTGACCAGCACTAAGAGCTAAATCTCACCCACGAATTCCGCTGAAGAGCCAGTATGTTTGGCGCTTTCCGCCATACCAGCTTGGCGCATTCCGCCTTTCTTGTATGGCGCATTCCGCCTATCCAGTATGGCGGAATCCGCCATACTTGTTTGGCAGGGCTCGCCAAGCAAGGTTGCTGCCAGCCGATCTAGGTCCACCTTGAAGTACATTTTCGCCGGGAGACCCCGCAGTTCCTCTTTCCAGAAGTGGGTTTGGCGCAGCTTGGCGCGCGCATTTTCCTGCTCCCGGCGCCCCATACCAGTCTCCTCCTCCCATTCGGCCTGCGTTTTCCAAAACCAACCGTCTGGGTCTGAAGTGCGTTTTGTCCAATAAATCGCCTGACTTAACAGAAGAGCAGGGAGCACCCCCCCCCCCCGACCACAGACACAAGGGCTCGATGAAAAGCGATCGGGCGATCTAGCAGCTCTGTGAGGTTTTTCATGCCGCCTCCTTGAACAACTCCAACTCCATCTGCCCCGGTATCACCGGCCGCACGCGCGGGCGCCGCACCCCGACGGCCTGCCGGCGCGCCTTGCGCTGTGCCAGTTGGATAGGATCACCGAAGAGATCAAAACCAATGATCGCGCCCATGGCGATCTCGGTGATCTTTTTGGGCTTGCGCCCAGCCCTCGATTTTGGTAGCGGCTCAAAAAGCATTTTTTGCCAGTCTGCACCCTGTCTGGAGGCAGCCGCTTTACGATTCCCTGGTACCGGAATTGCCGCAGGCGCCTTGCCACATTTTTGATGGTCCGGTGGGTGCGGCCAAGCCGTGCAGCGGTTTGTATATAAGAAAAACCATGCGCCAGCCAAAACAGGATTTTGAAGTCCGCCCCGTTTTTTGGGTAGGTTTTCAAAATGGCCGAAAATTCCTGCTCGAGCAGGTTTTTCTTTGTCATCCTCACATTTTTAAGGAGGTCGCATATTTCGTTAGTGCTTAAACCTTCGCGCTCGCCCCCGTCAGTATATAGCCCTTTGACATCCGGCTTTTCGTCCTCGGGCCGGTATTCACTTTTTGCCCGTAAATTAAAGGCGATTTCGTTATAATCATCTCCTGATGATTCATCCAAGACCTCCCCTCGGTCCTCATCCAAAACCTCAACATCCTCCCCCCACCCGGGGGAGGCCATGCCGCAAATGTCGTCCAAAGTAATATGCATAAAAACAAGCCTCGCACAAATCAAAACAATGCAAGCTCGGCCGGGTCGGAGCGGGAAAAACGAAGGGCGCACGGAAGCGCCGGAGATAGCCGGATTTTGGGCGCAGAAAAGCGCCTGAGTGGAGACATTTTTGAGGATTTAGGGACCCGAATTCAGGACGGATCTGTCCTGGGGGTCCGCTTTTCAACCAGTAGCAAATGCAAGGAGGCTAGTGGCCGGACGTAAAGCTATTTAAAGTTCAGTGAAGCCATCAGTGCTATTTTTGTTGCGCGCCCAGCTAGCGCGAGGGTTGCCCCTAATCGAAATGGTAGCAGAGTCAAAACGGGTGTCAAGGGGCTTGGAAGGATCGGTGCTATTTTTTCACTTTCCTTGGCCGACCCCGCCCGCGCCGTGCCTGTCGTTGCTCGGGCGACCGGTCCGATGAGTCGGTACCACCGACCTTGAACTGGGCCAGCCAGGCTTCAACCTGATCCATGTCCCAGCGCCTGTATTTTGATCCAGGCGTCCGCATGAAAGGCGGCATAGCCGCCCCGGCGCTGATCCTAGCCTTCAATCGTTCGTGGCTGATCCCCAAGATCAGCGCCACGTCTTGATCACTACCAATCCTCATCTGTTGAACCTCGCACGCCATCAATACAAGTATTTTCCACCGTGGCAAGCGGTATGTGGTGGCGAATAGCGGCTTAGAATGGTGTCCGATCACATGATCGTGCGTGATCCATTGACAGCGCGGGCCAGCGCCCATTAGCGTCATCTCTCGGCAACCACGTTCGGACGGGGCAAGATGAGCAGCTGGTGGCATGCGATGGTCGGATCTTTTATCGGAACCGGGGTGGGTGGCGCCATAACAACCCATGTCGCGGAACGTCGGGCCCGAAGGGAGGAGCAGCAGGTTATAGTCGGAGCTCTCGCGGCCGTCCGCACTGAACTCCTGGTGGGCGTCAACCGTATTGGCGGTTCCGTTACCTCGGCATCGGCTTTTATTCAGTCGGGACAACCACTGCCAGTCACAGACGACTTGAGCCTGATGTATCGCACGCATGCGGCCGTTCTTCATGCCCACCTCTCTGCAAGCGATGTCCTTATAGTGACCGTGGCTTATTCATGGCTGATGCAGTATGCGCGCGGTGGATACAATACTGGTGCCGCGAGCCGGTTCATCTCGGTTTTCGATCTCTACATGTCGGTCGCCCACGCGCTTTATAAGGCCTACATACGCATGGGTGAGATCCTGGAGACGGACTACGGCCTTCCTGCCAGCTCGGAATTCGCCGTATTCGGCCTTGTGCCTACTCGATTGCAACCTTATGCGAGGGCGAACTAAAGACGCTATCGGGCGCCGATGCCAACACGGAAGAGCGCGCGAAGATTCTAAGCATCAAAGCCTTTGCCGAGTGGATGAAATCCGACCTCAAGAAAAGAGGATTCGAAGGACCGGAGATTGTGAGCAGCCACGCAAAGCCTTGATAGCACCGCAACGACAAAAAGAAAAGAGGGCGCAAACCTCGCGCCCTCCCAATACCACCGTGATATCGATCTTACGGCGTGACAGAACCGTTCGGGCCAACCGAGGTCTCGCACAGCGAGACACCCGTGACACAGGCCGGAATCGTTTTTCCTGCACTATTGGTCTCGTTAACCGCAGAAGCCGAGCCATCAGCAACGACGGCGTTGATGATATCCTTACCCAACGTTGCATTGCCCGTGCACGTCGCGCCAGCTCCTATCGTGATATAAACGGGCAATGAGATTCCAGGAGCGACCCAGGCCCCGGATGTGCCACCTCCCACCGAATTCGACTGCCCGGAGGCGACATCAACCTCACCACAATCCGTCGGCGTCGCCGGGCCCGTGGCCCCAGCACTTCCGATAAACGCAAAATTGATCGCGGGCGCGCCCGTGGTCCCACTCGCCGCCGGGTCGCCAGCCGTGTAGCTCAGCACCGGGCTACCCTGTCCCGCCGTGGGCGGGGTAGCGGCGGTGCCCTGCTTATTTGCCATAGCGACAAGGGTAACCTGGCCCGCCTGGGCTGCCGAAACCGCCGCCGTGGTGGCGGTGACCGCCGAATGGAAGTTCTGCGCCACGTCCTGAGCCTTCGTGGTCACGATGTATTTTTCATACTGGGGAATGGCGATGGCCGCCAGGATACCGATGATCGCGATCACGACCATCAACTCGATCAAGGTAAAGCCGGCTTGGATACCGGCCACTACCGGGTTTTTTGTACGCATGGCCATTAATTCCTCCCAACCTCAATAGCACCGGTTCACAATGAACGGTGTACGTGGCATAAAAGGTGCAGGATTCATACCAAACGGAACCATAAGGAAACGATGATTGGTGAGCGCTGAATCGTAACCCCTTCACGCATAAAGGGTCTCTTGGAATCTCCAAAAAGCTGACGGTCGGATTCGGTAGGATTGGCCCGATAAGCGGCGAGGTAGAGCCTCACCGCGGGTGATGGGGTGGTGGCCCGCCATGTGACGCAGAACGTCAGTTGAGCCGAGAGACCAGATCCTCGGGCCGCAAGTGGGTGTAGCGCTTGAGATGCGTAAGGGACTTGTGACCGGTAATCGCCGCGACCTCCATAATCCCGAGCCCCTTCTCAAAGAGCCGCGACGTGGCCTCGTGACGCAAGTCATGGAACCGCAAACCTTTGACGCCGGCTGCGGCGCACACTTTCCTAAAGACAGCGGTGATCCCGCTTACGCTGGAGCCCCACACGAGATTGTCGGATCGCCGTGGTCGCTCATCGAGCGCCGCGAGGGCCCTGGACGATAGCGGGATGCGCCGAGGTTTCCCGCTCTTGGTGATGGGGATGAAAAGCACGCATGCGTCGCGGTCCAGGTGGTCCCAGCGCATGGCCGCGATCTCGCTGCGGCGCATGGCCGTTTCGATGGCCCAGGTGATAAGGGGTCCGATGTCGCTCACTCTCCGCGCTGGGCCCGCGGCATACGTCTTTGCAGCCGCCAGGAGGCGTGCGAGCTCGTCGCCCTGGAGGCGGCGGTCCCGGGCGTTGTCCACGCGCGGCATACGGACATCGCGGACGGGATTGCTCAGAGATTCCATGCCCCACTCCCGGCGCGCCACGGTAAAAACGTGCGAAAGGATGGCGAAGCGGCGCACGATGGTCCCGGCCTTGAAGCCGCGCTTCACCCACTCGTCGCGGATGAGGGCTAGATCCTGACCGCGAATGGAGGACAGCACACGGGACGCGATGGCGTGCCTGTACCATGCTTTGAGGGCGCAGTGCTCCGACTCGCGACCCCGCTTTGTGGCCGTCACTTCGGATTCGTAGCGCTGTAAAGCCTCCCGGAGCGTGGTGTTCTCGGCCTCGGCGCGCGACAGGAATACGCCCCGGTCCATCTCGGATTCAATCTGGCGAGCCCATCCCTCGGCGCGCGCTTTGGTCTCAAAGGTCTTGGACTGAATGGGGTAGCCGCGCTTGCGGACGCGGACCTCCCATTGCCGATCCCCACGCTTACGAATGGTAGCCATTGTACCCTTCCCTCTTTTTTTGGACCGGCAACCCCAGCGGTGCGTTAAGTGGAGCAAAATTGGAGCAAAAAATCAATTCTGCATAAAATATAGGCAAGATGCCACACTCTAACTTACTGTTATATAATTATTATCGCCATTCGTCGGAAAACTAATTTCGTTATGATCCATACCAGACACGGCCGCACACTAAAGCGTTACTTGGCACGAATCCTGTAAGTCCTTCAAGGCGCAATGATACGGTGAGCGGGGTTAGGGGCGAGCCGTAGCATTGGGCCGACAGGCGGTATATGAATAAAACCTGAATTACAGGGCGCGATAGGTGACGTAAAACGTCACCCGTGTGGTCGTGCCTGACGTAAAGTGGCAGCGTGCCGCTCTTTGTCACACCATCGGGCACGCGCCATCAACCGGATTTACACCCCGGCCGCCATCGGCGCGCTTCGGCGCCATGGGCTCGACGCGAAAGCGGGACGGGAACGATGCGCGGGGATAGGGTGGTCGGAAAGCGCTCAGAGTCGCACGCGCGGCTGGGCGAGACGATCCTCCGCCACATCGAAGGCCGCTTCCAGAGCGCTCTGGCCCATGAAACGCATGAGGCCTCGCGCGCGCTTTGGTCCGATCATGACCGGTTTGGCGCGCTTGCCACCGATCTCGCGCACCAGCGAGTCGACGCTCGCAAAGCCGTCTATGAGACCCAGGGTCTTGCCCTTGCTCCCCAACATATAAGAGCCATCGAACACCTCGGGTTCGGGTCCTAGGCGGCTGCCACGCCGGGTGCGCACCCAGTCCTTGAACTCGGCATGCATGTCGGTGAGGAGTTCTTTGGTAAAGAGGAGGTCGTCGGCCTGCTCCGGGCGGAACGGGTCGAGGCGTGACTTATGTTCGCCCGCTGTATAGATGCGCCGCTCGATACCGTGACGGGCAATGAATTCGGCGAACCCGAATCCGCCCCCGATCACACCGATGGAACCGACAATACTCATGCGGTTCGCATAGATCTCATCGGCCGCGCACGCGATCCAGTAGCCCCCGGAGGCCCCCACATCCCCTATCACTGCGAGCACCTTCACGTCCTGCTCCTGCGCGCGCTCGCGGACGAAGCTCGCGACAAGGTCCGACTGCACCGGTGACCCCCCGGGGCTCTCGATCGAAAGGATAAGGCGCTTGCGGGGTTTGGCCAGCGCCACGGCCCGCTCGATCGGCTCGCGATAGGCGGCAAGGCTTATGGCGTAGGGCTTGGCCGCGATGATACCGCGAAGCGACAAGACCGGGATGCGCGGCGCGCGCCAGAAAAGAAGGCTCATGGCAGACGAGTGTACCCGATCGGCGAAGTGAGCTGAAGGGCCCAAGAAGACCGGAAGATTTCGCATTCTTCCTGTGTCCTGGATGACCGCGGGACGCCCGACCCGCGGGTGTTTTCGTGCGCGCCCGTACAACGTGCCGCACCGCCGATTCGGGGCCGAAGACGCCTTGGGGCATTGTTCCAGGCCACGGGAGGCCGACTGGCCCCTTGAGATCTACGTAACTCGCCCGATCCGGAAACACCTTTTATGTCAATCGACCAAGGGCATGCCCAGGACAGATGGGAGGTCTGGACTCCTCACATATGGCGATTGCCGCGCGCCGACGTGGCCTGGTTAAAGGAGGAAAAGCCTTTGACAAGCACTGCGTCGCACAAGACGAGTCAGTCGCTTGTCACAAAAGGCGGGCCACGACACGCGCCGGCGTAGGAACCATACCAAAACAGTGAGAGTCACCTCGGGCCCCGGCTGGGAGAACACCTTGCTGGTCTCGCAAATCCGAATCCGGGTGATAGGGGCGCGAACGCGATGCGTGGCGGGCAAGCGGCGGCCATGATCGGGGACGTCAATGGCCCTATCGACAACGGGGTGGTCCGTGGCGAGGCGTGGCGGACCGGCCGGACTTCCGGTGCCGGACGGATCAGTCCTGGGTTGGCCGTCCGAAGTGATAGCCCTGACCCCAGGAGATTCCCAGGGCGGTCACGGCCCTGGCGCTTGCCGCCGACTCTATGCCTTCGGCGATGGTGACGATGCCGAGGTCTTCGGCGAGGCGGCCGATGCTTCGAATCATGGTGTCGACGCGCCTGTCGTATCCCGCGCGCGCAATCAGGGCCTGTTCGATCTTCAGAAAGGAGATGGGGAGATCGGCGAGATACAGAAAGGATGAGTAGCCGCTGCCGAAATCATCGAGCGCAAGCCGCACCCCGGCCGCAAGCAGCGGATGCAGCAGGCCCGCCAGGGTCTGCAGATGCGGGATGAGCTCACGCTCGGTGATTTCGACCACGAGCGAGCGTAGCCGCGGGTCGTCCGTGGCCTCTTGCGTCCCGCAGGCGGCCGCCACCCCGGCAAGACGCGCCAAGCGCTCCGGCGCGCACAAGAGCGCGGTCGAGATGTTCACGAAATGCAGGCGTGGGCTTAATCCCGCGACACGGCGATCGTGACACCGCGCCAAGGTCTGGGTGAGCACCGCCTCGTCGATCGCGGCCAGCATGCCGGCGGCCGCCGCGGTCTCGATGAAGGCCCCCGCCGGTATCAGCGCCCCATCGCGGGTGACCCAACGGGCCAAGGCCTCCTCGGCCACGATGGTGCCGGTATCCAAGGCGACGATGGGTTGATAGGCCGCCTGGATGCGCCCCTCCGCCAACGCTGCTTGGA
>JAJZZU010000078.1 GCA_021797365.1 Pseudomonadota bacterium
CCCGGCACGCTAGCGGGGGTATGGTCCCAGGCGGCATCCGCCAGCGGACTTGACAGGGACGCGATGCCGGCCCCTAATCCCGTATGTCTCCCCCTGGTGATGAGATATGGTGACAGCGAAACGCATGGTTTTTGGTGTCGGCGCCTTGGCGTGGGCCGCGGTATCGGCGGCCCAGCCGCCACGCATAGCCCCTGGTGAATGGCGGATGACCGCGGACACGCCGGCCGGCCCGATGCATTACTCGACCTGCCTCAAGGGTGGGCGCATAACCCCGCAAAAGATCCTGCGCAACGAAGGTAACCGCTGTCGCATGGCCGGACCGGTGGCCATTCAGGGTACGGTGGTGACGGTGAGCGAGGTCTGTCACATCGCTCAGGCAGGGGGGCAGGAGGGGATCCGCGTCCATGTATCGGCACGCCTGCACCTCGGTCCCGGGGGCCGCAGCTTCTCGGGCCGCACGAACGCGATCATCACGACGCGATTCGGCAACGTGACCGAACACCAGCGCATCCAGGGCGTACGCACGGGGAGCTGCACGGGCGGTTGATGGCCCCGGGGCCGTTGGTGCAGGCCTGCGGCCGCTGCCTTCCACGAACCTGCGCCAGATCCGGGTCACAAGCGCTCGCGGCCCGTCTTATGCCCCGCCCCTTCGGGGTGGCAGCAAGGCATGGCCGCGGGCCTGGAGGCGCGGACAGGCATCGAACCATTCGACCCTCTTTTATAGAACGGCGCGGGAATACCCGTCCCCTTCAAGGGGTGGAATGAAGGCGCGGCCGCCCCGAAAGGGTGGTTATTTTTCCCCTGGTATTCCCGGATGTCACGAGGCGAGTGGGTGGCCGCACGGCTTTGCGTGGCGTCTCTCATTCCCTGCCGTCTGTCATCGCCAAAGCGGCCATGTTGGGCGGGCATCGATGGGGCGAGACCCGCGAGCGGGCCATCCACGCCTGGGGGCGCGGCGCAAGGTCGGGGCCGTGAGCGAGCCCGGTTGCTTGCAATACTCGGGCATCAGTCGCCTGTCCAGCCGTCGAGATCTTCCCGATGCCAGTAACCCACGCACTCGTCATTGGCGGAGGCCAGCCACAAGAATGGCTGCTCGGGAAAGCGTGCCTCGAGCGTCGCCCGGCTCGCCCCGACCTCCAACACCAGACGTCCATCGTCGGTGAGGTGTTCGGGGGCCTCGCGCAGTAGGGGCAGGATCAGGTCGAGTCCATCGGCCCCGCCCGCGAGCGCCAACGCGGGCTCGTTACGGTATTCGCGGGGCAGGGCCGCCATCTCCGCCTCGGACACATACGGAGGGTTGCTCAGTATGAGGTCATAGCGCCGCCCTTTGAGATTACTGAAAAGATCGGAGGCGATGAGACGTACACGATCGGCCATGCCGTGCAGGCGCAGGTTGCGTGCCGCGACCCTGAGGGCGTCCTCGGAGATGTCGACTGCGTCCACTCGTGCCCCCGGAAACGCCCGCGCCGCGGCCATCGCGATCGCGCCGCTCCCTGTGCAGAGGTCGAGTATGGAGGTGATATCGGGATCAGCGAGCGGCGAGCCACCCTGTTCGGGCAGGAACTCACCGATCAAGGAGCGCGGTACGATGACGCGCCGATCAACGATGTAGCGATGTCCCGCGAACCACGCCTCGCCGAGGAGGTAGGCGAGCGGTTGGCGGGTGCGGATGCGCGCTGCCAAAAGCGCGCGGATGCGCGACACGGCCGCGCGCCCGAGGATCGTGCCAAGCCGTCCGGTGAGCGCGTCGGGGGCAATCCTCATGGCCCCCGCCACCAGCCAGGCGGCCTCGTCGCGGGCATCTTCGGTGCCATGTCCGAAGACTACGCGCGCCGCCTTCAGTCGACGTTCCACGAACAGGATATGGTCGCGGACGGTCCGTGGTGCGCCGTAGGCCATCAACCGGCCTCGCACTCGGCGTGCCCGGTGTTACCCGGCCGGCGCCATCGTGGCGGCCCCGCGACATGCAACCGCGACGCGCCGGCCGGTTCGCCGTTGCAGGTGTCGATGACGGCGGCGCCGTCGATCGCGGCGCCGGATTCCCCATCGAGCCAGCAGACGCCGGACGGGATACGATGATGGTTGCGCGCGACGGCATCGATCATGGCGGCCGTTACCATCCCTGGGGCGCCCTGGGGGCTGCCCGTGTTTTTCAGGGCCAGGATCCGCGCACCGCTCTTGCAGGCGTGCCTTGCGATTCGCGCCATGGCCGCCTCGTTCAGGGGCTCGCCCGCCCGAATGGCGCTCATGGCGGGGTAGCGTGGCAACGGGATCACGGTATGCTCGCGCCCGGCGTGCGCATGTCACGAGCCGACTGCCTGGATTCGCGGGCGATGGAGGCCGTCATGCGTGGTCCGTCCAGCACCTCAAAGGGTCCGATCACCTGTTGGCGCGGCCGGCCGTTTTGTGGCCACGCGAGCTGCGCCCGCACACCCATGGGGTCTGCCAAGCGGTCTTATAGGAGACGTCCTGCCACTTCGCCAATGCGCTCAATTCCATCCGAAATACGTTAGCGCATACGGCTCTGCATGGCTATAGGAGCGCTGCCGATTTCCGCCCCATGTCTCGCTATTAGTCCCCGAGTTCCCGGAGATCGGTGGGGGAGGAATGGGCGCATCCCGCGCGATCGGAAAGCCTGTTTCGGGCATGGCCGATTGGCCACCCTCCCGCTTCGATGCCATCCCGGGCGGTCTTGAGCAGGCCGTCTCCCGGCGATCATGCCCGCGCCGGAGGTCGTATTCATCCGGTCGTCGGCCTTCGACACGTGACGGGCGTGCGGACGCATGCGATGCAGAACCGGATACGGTGGGGGTGGCCAGGGTGCCTACGGAGGGCGAACGCCGGATGGGCGCGTCAGGCCGATGGCGCCGGTCGCGGCGGATAGTGCGCAGGGTAGGGGGCCTGTGCCACGCCGGTATCGACGGCGGCGGCGGCCACGGCGGCTGGCACCCATTCGCGCAGGCGCCCATCGAGCGGTTTGGGGATGAAGTAATCCGGCCCGAATTCCAGGTGATCGAGGCCGTAGGCCCGCAACACCTCGCGCGGGATCGGCTGCTTGGCGAGCGCGCTCAGGGCATGTACCGCACCAAGTTGCATGGCCTGATTGATCTGCCGGGCACGTACGTCCAGCGCCCCACGGAATATGAACGGGAAGCCCAGGACATTGTTGACCTGGTTGGGATAATCGGAGCGGCCGGTGGCCATGACCAGATCGCCGCGCGCGGCGTGAGCCACCTCGGGCAGGATCTCCGGGACGGGATTGGCGAGCGCGAACACGACAGGGCGCGGGGCCATGGCGCGTATCATCTGGGCGTCCACGAGGTCGGCGGCCGCGACCCCGATGAACACATCGGCGCCATTCATGGCCTCGGCCAGCGTCCGCAGCGGGGTGGTGTGGGCGAATGGCTGTTTGTAGCGATTCAGATCGGTGCGTTCGCTATGGACCACGCCGCGACTGTCGACCAGGATCATGTTCTCCACCGCCGCCCCGAGGCTCATCAGCAGATGCAGGGAGGTCAGGCCGGCGGCCCCGGCGCCGAGACATACGATACGGGCGGTCTTCAGGGATTTGCCCTGGAGTTCGAGGGCGTTTAACAGGCCGGCGCACACGATCACCGCGGTGCCGTGCTGGTCGTCGTGGAAGACCGGGATCGACAGGCGCTCGCTCAAGGCCTTTTCAATGGCAAAGCACGCGGGCGCGGCGATATCCTCAAGATTGATGCCCCCGAAGGTCGGTTCGAGGGCCGCGACGACCTCGATGAACTGTTCGGCGGATGACGCCTTGATCTCGAGATCGAAGACATCGATGTCGGCAAACCGTTTAAATAGCACGGCCTTGCCTTCGAGGACCGGCTTGGACGCGAGCGGCCCGACGTTGCCAAGCCCCAGGACCGCGGTCCCGTCGCTGACCACCGCCACGAGATTGCCCTTGGCGGTGTAACGGTACGCGTCCTCCGGGCTTGCCGCGATCGCGCGCACCGGCTCCGCCACCCCCGGCGTATAGGCCAGCGCCAAGTCGCCCTGCGTATTGCACGGCTTGGTGGGCTGGATGGCGATCTTCCCCGCGGGACTCGTGGCGTGATACGCGAGCGCTGCTTCCCGTGTCTTCTCCGTCATACCGGGATCGCGTCTATTTGCCGCGCAGACCGTACTTTTGGCGGAACTTCTCGACACGTCCCGTGCTGTCTACGATCTTTTGCTTCCCCGTGTAAAACGGATGGCAGACCGAGCAGACCTCGACGGCGAGGTCGTGACCGAGCGTGGAGCCGGTCTTGAACGTGTTCCCACAGGCACACGTTACCGTGATGGTATGGTATTCCGGATGGATATCGGCTTTCATGATGCGCCTCGGCAAGGGCGTTATGCGGATGCAAAGACCGGGCACTATAAGGAAAATGGGGCGCGCGCGCAAGTCCAGGGGCCTGGGCGAGACGCTCGTCGCATGCGCCCCATTTTCCGATGCGAGCCACGGGCAGGCGGGCCCGACCCCGCAGGGGAGGACGCCATACGATTTTGGACATGGTGTGTCTCCTGGCGTTGGCGCGTGGCCGCGGAAACCCAGCGGCCCGGCGCGTGGTTTCCCCCCGGACGGATACCGGCGCCGGGTCGCCTGTTCGTATGATGGGGTGATCGCGACCCGTTGCGGCTTTTGTCGACCCAGGGAGTCTGCCGTGAGCGCCTTGATCGAAGACTACGCTTTGATCGGAAATACCCATACCGCGGCGCTCGTCGGGCGCAACGGATCCATCGATTGGCTATGCCTCCCGACCTTCAGCTCACCCGCGTGCTTTGCAGGACTGCTCGGGGATGAGGGCAACGGTCGCTTCCTGCTGGCGCCGGCAGGTGGCCTAAGGCGCGTGGAGCGCGCCTATCGCGAGGACAGCCTGATCCTGGAGACTCGCTTCGAGACCGACGATGGGGTGGTCGAGCTCGTCGATTTCATGCCATCACCGCGTCCCGATGGCATCACCGACATTGTGCGCATCGTGCGCGGGCGTGGCGGGGTCGTGCCCATGCGTCTTGCGCTCACGTTGCGACTGGAATATGGCTCGGTGCTGCCGTGGGTGCAGGTCGAGGATCACAAGCTCCATGCCTTTGCCGGTCCCGACGCGTTCTTTCTGTATGCCCCCATTCCGCTGTCTCGCGAGCACGCCGAGGTGCGTGCCGAGTTCGCGGTGGCCGCCGGCGGTGAAGCGGCCTTTGTGTTGACGCGCGCCGCCTCCTACCGCCCGGAGCCGGCCGGCCGTAATGCTCACGAGGCCCTGGCGCGCACCGAGGCCTTCTGGCGTCGCTGGGGCGCGCGCATGCCAAAGGACGGGCCCTACGCGCCCATGGTCCGTCGCTCGGCGATTACGCTCAAGGCCCTGACCTTCAATCCCACCGGGGGCATCGTGGCGGCGGCCACGGCGTCCCTGCCCGAGAGCCTCGGTGGTCCACGCAACTGGGACTACCGTTTCTGCTGGCTGCGCGACGCGACCTTTACGCTCTACGCCCTGGGCCTGGCCGGTTTTCGTAAGGAGGCGCGCGCCTGGCGGGACTGGTTATGCCGGGCGGTGGGCGGCGAACCGGGACGCATTCAGATCATGTATGGTCTCGGCGGAGAGCGCACGCTGGAGGAGCGCGAGGTGCCGTGGCTTGCGGGCTATGCCGGCAGCCGTCCGGTGCGGTTTGGCAACGCCGCGTATAAGCAATGTCAGATCGATGTTTACGGTGAGGTGATGGATGCCCTGCACCTGAGCCGCGCGCAAGGTTTCCAGGACGACGTGAATAGCTGGGGGATACAGCGAGGGCTCATGGATTTCCTGGAGGGGGGTTGGGATGGCCCGGACTCCGGCCTCTGGGAAGAGCGCAGCGGCCCGCGCCCCCATATCTTCTCCCAGGTGATGGCGTGGGTGGCGGCCGATCGCGCCGTCAAGGCCGTCGAGCGCTTTGGCCGAGAAGGGCCCGCGGATCGTTGGCGCGCGCTACGCGCCCGCATCCACGAACACGTCTGCCGCAAGGGCTATAACGAGAAAAGGCAGGCCTTCGTGCAAAGCTATGATACCGAGAAGCTCGATGCCTCATTGCTCCTGCTCCCGCTCGTGGGCTTTCTGTCCCCGCACGATGAGCGGGTCGTGAATACCGTGCGCGCCATAGAGCGTGAGCTGACCGTCGATGGGTTCGTCAAGCGCTACGAGGCGGACGGCCAGGACGGCCTGCATGCCCCCGAGGGCGCATTCCTGGCGTGCACCTTCTGGCTCGCGGACAATTATGCGCTCGTGGGCCACAAGGCCAAGGCCGCGGCGATCTTCGAGCGTGTCGCGGGCGTAGCCAATGACGTCGGTCTCCTGGCCGAGGAGTACGACACCAAGAATCGCCGGCTGATCGGCAATTTTCCCCAGGCCTTCTCCCATGTCGGGCTTATCAATACCGCCCACAACCTGCTTGCGGCCGGTCCCGCGCGACACCGCGCCAAGGCCGCCGGCAATCCATTCTGCGGAAACTGGGTGAGCGACGAACTCTGATCAGGCCTGGCCCACCATGCGCCGATAGACGGTCCTCAGGGCTTGGGCGTCTCCGACATTGCCGGGAAAGATCACGACCGGCATGCCCGGGTGGCGCGCATGCGTTTTCGGGCAACACACCACCGAGCACCCTGGCAGGATCTGGCCCACGACCTCACAGGTCCCCAGCATAAGCCCTGTGCTCAGGACGTCGTTGGACGTGATGCCACCCTTGCTGATCAGAAATCCCGTGGTCTTGGGCAAGGCCTGGACAATACGCATCAGAAACGCCGAGACCGCGGCCCCGAAGCGCAGGCGCTGGTCGCTATCGGCGAATTGACGCTCCGAGCGGCTGGTGAACAGGACGGCGGTCTGACCCGCGGCGTGCGCGGCGGCGATCCCGGCGAGGACGTGATCGCGCAAGGCCGTGCCATCTGCCTCCTGTGCCCGGTCGACGTCGATCTCGATTGCCGCGACCGTCGGTTCGCGCAAAAGTATGGCGAGTTGCTCGGTGGTCTTGCGCACATGGGAGCCTACCAGCACGACCCCCACGGGGCCCTGGGCGTAACCGGACATCGCCTCCGGCAGTACTGGCTGCGCCGGGAGATTCGCAAGTGACGTCAGAAGGCTTGCCGCGCTGCGGAATAGAAAGCGCCGTCCGGCATCGACCGCGTCGTAGATGTCGCGGGCGAAGCGGTCGAGGTCGCTTTGCTGTACGGCATCCACCACGCAACAGCTGTTGTTGGCCAGTGTCTGGAGGCGTGCGCCGCAACCTGCGCGTACGTCCGACAGCGAAAACAGCTGCACATCGGTCGCGGCGATCCGACCCGCCGTCTTCTCCGCCACATATTCGCGCAGGTCGCTATTGCGGTAGCCGAAAACCGTGTCGCGTGCGAATTCGGTCTCATGGACCGGCACCGGGGTGCCATCGATGACAAGATAGTGCCGGCCGGCCCGCGTCACCCGCCCGCCCTCGAAGAATGCCGGGATCAGAAAGTGCGCATCGAAGGGACCCAGCTCTTCGGCCATGACATCGGTCTCGACCGGATAATGGCCGCGCAGGGTCGAGTCCGAGCGGCTGACAAAGATCGGCCGTATCACCACCCCCTCCGAAGACAGCTCGGCGAGCGCGGCGCGCAGATTCCGGCATACCGTGCGCACGATCCAGGCGGCCTCCCCGGCGCCCATGCCGCGGGTGTTGGTGAGGATGAAGAAAAGCGGCCCCGGGGCGCATAGCGCGGCCTTCAGGGCGGCCGTGTCCCAGCGCGTCAGCAGTAGACAGGAGTGTACGGTCTGTGATCCGGTCGGATCGTCGTCCAGAACGATGACCTTGTGCCCTGCGCCGCGTGCGCTCACGCTACTCATCCATCGCCAGAACCCGGGCGACGATGGTGTCGGCATCGAGGCCATTCAGGTTCAGGAGCTCGCTTGGGCTGGCGGTCGTGTCGCCACGTCTCCAGGCCAGGGTCGCGCGCAACGGGGCCTTTGCCCGCACCAATACCGGCTCCAGCGGCCCCGAGGGTCCGCCGCTTATCGCCACGATCCGGTCGCCGTCAAACAGGCGCCCGAACTCCTGGTCGCCCATGAACGACAGATCGGGCTCGGCCACGGTCTCGGCGGCGACATCACGGGCCTGGTAGAGTTGCCGGGGGTTCACGAGCGCCACGATGCGTACCCCGAAACCCTCGGCCTCCAGACGCTCCTTGGCGGCAAACACCGACAACAGCACCATGTCGCCGGCCACCGCCAACACCACCCGGCCGCGCCGGCCATCGGCGCCCTCGTAAAGGATCGCCGCGCCCTCGCGTACCGCCCGGCGTGCAGCCTCCATCGTCATATGGATCGGCAACGGGCTTTTCGAGGCGATGATCACCATGCCCTTGTTCCAGCTCGTAGCGGCGTATTCATACGCGGCCTGCGCGGCATTGGCGTCCGGCGGAAACAACAGATAGACGTTGCCGTTGCGCATCTGCGCGGCGATGTAGTTCTCGATCTCCGGGCGTTGATGGGTCCAGCCGTTGCGTCCCTGCTCGAGGGCCCCGGCGGTGAACAGGCCGACGACCGACGGGGTGCGCCGGCGCAGTTCGGCCATCGCTTGGGTCACGGTCTGAAAGATCGGCCAGCCGTTTATGGCAAAGGATTCGTATGACAGCCATAGGCTGCGGCCTCCGAAGAGCGCGAGCCCGGCCGCAAGCCCGGCGCATGCGTCCTCGCTCAAGGGCTCGTAGACCTGCCCGCTGGGCTCCTGGTTATAGAGGGGGTCGGCGGTCGGGTGGCGGATCTTCAGGGCATCATTGATGTTCTTGAGTCCGGAGGCCTCGTTGCCGTCGGCGTTAGTCACGACGAACCGGCGGTCCTTGCCGCCAAGCCAGGCCACCAGGGCACCGACCGCGGTGGACGGCACGGCCTTCTCAGTCGCAGCGTATTCGTGGAGCGGGAAGGCCCCGAGGTCGGCGAGCTCCAGGGTCGTCTCGGTCACCATGGTCTTGGCTGCGGGCCCGCCACCGGCGCGCGCGAAATTCTCGCGCACCAACGCCCAGGCCGCAGGGCTCAGGGCGCGCGCGGCAAGTGCCGCTTCGATCTGCGGCTTGTCGAGTGTGTCGCCCGGATAGAGGTTATGGGACTTCGCCCCGTGCGCATGCACGCCCGCGCCCTTCAATTGCTTTAGGATGAACGCCGTGAGCGTGCCGTCGAGCGCGCTACGCGCGGCCACGTCGGCGGCCTCGAGTACGGCCTGGACGAATGCCAGGCGGCGCGCGAACGAGAAGCGCGTCGAATCCACATAATCCCCGGC
>JAJZZU010000079.1 GCA_021797365.1 Pseudomonadota bacterium
TCATGCCGCTTTTGCAAAAAATGGTGCCCCCGGGACATATCGTGCGCTGGCAGGCCGCGTGCGACTGCGCGGAGTAGGCGCGCCCGAGGGCACCCCGCGCCGCTCGGGACACGACCGGCCGCCGTCAGTCCTTGTCGTCCTCCGACGGGCCGGACGCATCTCTCGCCAAGGCCTTTTCGATGGCCGATTCAAGGGCCTTGCCCAAAATGCCCCCGAGGGTGGCCCCGATCAGGGGGAGCATCCCGGCCGATATCAGGCCCGCCATCGCCCCGATCCCCACACCATGAGCCCCATCCTCGCCACCCCCCTTGCGATCCCTTTTGGATGGAGACACCACCTTCCCGTAGCGCCGCACCGCATCTTCGCCTTTCGCGGCGAGGTTCATGAGGCTCGCGGCACTGATCCCGAGGTGATCGGCCGCGGCACGAAGTTGCTCGACCGTAAGCGACGTCTCACCCTTCTCCACCCGTGACCACGTGGACCCGGCCAGCCCCAGCTGCTCGGCAAACTGCACCTGTGTCAGCTTGCGCCGGCGCCGGAGCTCCGCCAAGACATAGCCGAGGACGGCGCGCGACGTCGCCACCAGTATGGGTTGCTGTCCCGACCCCTTCTCCGCATCCATGGTCCACCTCGCAAAAACATGATTTTTTGCAATATAGCGTTTTTACGTGTTTACTTCAAATAATGTAATATGCTTAACTTTCGTATTTGCTGTTCATGCAACTTCGCTTTATAGTCATGGTTCATGGTAACCCACTGGGGAGAACCCAATGAAAAGGGAAGCGACGAGGCATGCGCGGATCCGCGGTCAGCAACACGGCATCCCGCCATGTATCCTGCACTTGCTTTAAGCCATTGGGCGCCGAATGTTCGATCGCCAGAGCGCGCGGTGCGGGTCTGTTTCGACAAGAGGACGTGGCGGCGCGCCGCCCAAGCCATCAGACAGATCGCCGGATGGGCCGCTCTTGAGACGCATCCCAGGTATCATGACCCGATACACTTTTTGACGATAAGGGCGACACAACTATGAAAGTCAGCGATATCGAAAATTATCCAGGCCTGCAGAACATGGTGACCGCCGTCCTGGACGACATGGAGCTCACCCATCAGACGCTGGATGCCGAATATATCGTCCTGCGCCTATCCGCCGACAGCGGCATCCTGTCCTGCCAGATTCACACCGAGGATGAGGACGGTTGGCGATGCTTGGCCATTACCGTCGCGGCGCCGAGCTACGTACCCAAGGCGCGGTTCGCGGAGGTGTCGGAATGGGTCATCCGTCGCAACTACTCGCTCAGGGTCGGCGCCTATCACCTCGATCACGGCGACGGTGAGGTCCAATATCGCATTAATGCCCTGCTCGGCGATTCGCTGGCGACCCCCGAGATCGTCCAGGCCAACCTGATCACCGCGCTGCAAATGATGGATCGTGCCGTTCCCGAGGTCATGGCGGTCGCCTTCGGCGACCAGACCGCCTTACAAGTGATCACGGACGCCGATAAAATCGACGCGGACAATGACGAAGCGGCCGCCAGCCCCTTGCAATAAGCGCGGAACACGGAGGGCGGCCGTCCGGCGAGGCCTTGTCATAACGGACGGGCCGGCACCAATAACCAGGAACACGCACAAACTTTACCGGTGGGGGAATCTTTGTGTGCGGCTCGCCAATCCCCATAAATATCGCGAGACCATCACCGGTCGACCGCTTTTTTGTGGCATGGAGTTGCCACCAAGACCCGGCGCGGTGGCCACACCACGCTTACCGACACCCGCCAATACGCAAGCAGGCCGCCATTCAAGCGGTGCCGGCGTCTTGCGACCTTCCTCGGCTCACTCCAATCGAATGCGGAGCAGTTGACAGATACCGGGCGCCTCGCGCCCATCCTGCGACGCACGTTTGCAAAACTCCCCAAGGACAAGCCTATGCGGCGACCTTATTGGCACCCGGATAGAGGGGACGGGGCGGTCAACGACCGTTTAGGTTCAGAAACCGATCGTAAATATGCCGTCTCTGTGACCCCCCCTGGCGATCGGAGGCGAATGGAATGACACGGCGAACAGGACCATGGCCCGTGTGACATGCCGGCACATCGCCACCCGAGGCACCAAGACCGGCTGAAACGCGGGTCCTTACGCGGTCTTTCCGGTGAACCGGCCCGAGGCCGGGGCTGGGGCCCGCGACGGCACTGCGCGGCCTCGCGCCGATGAGGTTGCAACCGCGCCGGCCTCAAGCCCATACCGATCGATAGGACCGGATGATCACGAGCGGTCGGCATCCATAGGCGATCTCTGCAGAGGCCGGGCGCAGGAATCGCGTCGTGGCCGTCGGCCAGATCTCCCGGCATCCGCGCCATTCGCGCACAAGGCCGTGCCGCCGGGCCCGCGGGGCGATGCCGCCGACAAGAAACCATTTATCACAAGACGGGGCGCAAACGACACCTGGCGGCCGGCCCTCCCGACGTAGGCGCACGCCCGGCTCAATGACCGGTGCCACGGTCGAGCCTTCGTAGGCTGTGAGAATAGTGCCAGCACACGGCCTGTCGTTCGCAGCTACCCAGGAGAGGCGCGGCCAAGGCCGGGTCCGGCGCCGCCGCAAGCGCTATATGGTCCGCCCCCGCAAAGAGTCCCGAGGTCGGGTCCACGGCCACCCACCCGGCGCCCGGCAAGAAGACATCGACCCACGCATGAAGGGCTGCGGTATCGACGCCCGGGTCCTCATCGCCCGTTTTGACGGCGAGGTCCATGAGGTACCCGGAGACGAAGCGGGTCGCAAAGCCCAGTCGCCGCGCCGTTTGCACGAGCAGCCAGGCATTGTCGCGACACGATCCGGTCCTTTCATGAAGCGTGGTCTCAACGTCTTGGATGCCGGGGTCGAGGCGACAGGTGTAGCGAACCGTGGCGGCAATCTGCTGCGCCGCATAGGCCAAGAATGGCACCGTCGACGCGGGACCCTTGCGCAACTGCTCCACGAACGCCTGAAAAAGCGCGCCCCGTTCCGATACCCATAGGTAGGGCGCAAGGCACGCGGCGAGGTCGGGGTCGTAGTGCGGCGGCCAGTGGACCGCCGTCTCTTCTAGCAAAAAATCCAGCGGATTGGTCTCATGCCAACAGAATGTCGCCATCATCACGACATCGAGGGCCTCCGCGCGCTCCGCAAAAACGGCGCGCGCGATCCGGTTACCGAAGAGATCGAACTGCCAGTGCAATGTCTGGGGTCGGGGCGTGAGCTGAAGCGAATAATCCTGAAGGCCGGCCGGCAGCACCGGGCTTAGCCGCAAGATGTGAGGGCCTAGAAAAACGGGGCTTGGGTAGTCATAGTGGATGCGATGGCTAAGGGTGAGGCGCTCCATCGTGATGTCAGGGGCTGGGGGGAAACGGATAGACGTGGCCTGTGGTCTCACCATCGTCGCCGGTTTCCCAGGAAAATTTGGGGAGGGTTTCAAGGGCCTGAATGAGGCCCTCGCTCCAACGTTGCCCGATCGCCTGCAAGAAGGTGTCATCCTCCCCTAAGTGCAAAAAGCGGCCCTCATCGAAGATGTTTCGCCGGTAGATCAGCAGGTCGATGGGCGGCCCCACCGTGACGTTGCTACGCATGGTCGAGTTCATGGAGACAAGGGCGCAGCGCGCCGCCCGCTCGAGATCCAGGTCGGGGCTTACGACACGATCGAGGATGGGCTTGCCGTACTTGATCTCACCGATCTGCAAAAAGGGATGCTCCCGGGACTCATGAATGTAATTACCCTGCGGGTACACCATGAAGATCTCGGGTTTTTGTCCGGCGATCTGCCCCCCGAAGATGAAGGTGGCCTCGAAGCTCGTGTGCGCGGCGTCGCGCTCGGTCTGCTGGCGCTGAACCAAGGCATTGACCACGCCGACATAGTCCACGGCCTCTTGCATGGTTGATGCGGTGCGCAGACTGGGCCCCCCTTGCGTCATGTCGGTCCGCAGTTTCTTAACCACCGCCTGCGTGGTGGCTAGGTTGCCAGCCGAGAGCAGCGTGAAGTGCCGCGACCCCTCCACGGGAAATCGGTGCATTTTGGAGTAGGCGCTCACATTATCGATTCCGGCGTTGGTCCGGGAGTCGGAACAAAAGACGAGCCCTTCCTCTAGACGCATAGCCAAACAATACGTCATGGATACCGCAAGCCTCCTTATGGCGCCTATCTCGGTCCTGCGTCATCCAAGACCCGGAACACAAGACACAACCGTGGTCGATGCAAGCGTCATGCCTCAGACCGCGTCTCATGGAACTTCTTGTAGCGCACCGCGCCCGGATGCGGGGCCCATTGCAAATGGAACACGGAAAGTCGTCCTCTGTAAAGGGGCCGACACGCGCCGCGCCCGGTCAAACGCCGGCCACCTCTGCCCGATTCCGGGCACGCGCCTCATGGTGGGGCAGACCGCTCGCCGGGACCTGCCCACCTCCCGGCCGATCAGGCGATGAGTTCTCATGGAGCCGATCCGGCTCGCACCATTTACCGTCCGGCACGCATATTGCTAGGCCTTGCCTTGCGCTTGGCGCCGACGGGTCTAAGGCGGAGCGCCTTTTTGGGGTCTCGGGAGTCACGACGGGTGCCAACATGGCATGGATGGACTACCAGGTTGAAAACTTTTACGACGAGGCCTTTGCCTTAGAGGGCCACCTGCGCCCTGGATCCAAGCTTTTATTTCAGTGCTTGTGTGGCCTATCCGCAGGCGAATTGGGTCGCTATCAGGCCTTGGCGGAGGCCGCGCTTTATCGTATGGGCATCACCTTCGCCATCTACGGCGGCAACGAAGGGGCCGAAAAGATCCTTCCCTTTGACATTATTCCGCGCATCATCGAGTCAACGGAATGGGCGACGCTGGAGCGGGGCCTTAAGCAGCGGGCACATGCCCTGAATTTGTTTATCGCGGACATTTACGGCGCAAGCAAGATATTGCGCGACGGCGTGGTCCCTCGGGATCTCGTTTTGTCGGCGCCGGCTTACCGGAAAGAATGCCAGGATCTGAGTGTCCCCCACGGTATCTGGAATCATATCTCGGGCATCGATCTCATTCGCGACCGATCCGGCCAGTTTTACGTCCTGGAAGATAATCTGAGATGCCCATCCGGCGTGTCCTATGTGCTCCAAAACCGTCGCGTCCTGAAGAGAATCCTCCCTCGCGTATTTGATGTCTCAAGGGTCCGGGCCGTCGATGACTACCCAAGCCGCCTCCTGGATGTGCTCGAGTATCTCGCTATTGCCCGGCAAGACGACCCGGTCACGGTGGTATTGACACCCGGCATGCATAATTCCGCCTATTTCGAGCATGCGTTTCTGGCTCAGCAGATGGGTGTCGAACTTGTCGAGGGGCGCGACCTCGTGGTCCGCAAAAAAGTGGTCTACATGAAAACGACGAGGGGTCTCAGGAAGGTCGACGTGATCTATCGCCGCATCGACGATGATTTTCTGGATCCCTTGGTATTCCGGTCGGATTCTTGCCTGGGCGTGCCCGGGCTCATGGAATGTTATCGGGCGGGCCATGTGGCGCTCGCCAACGCGCCCGGCACCGGCGTGGCCGATGACAAGGCCTTGTACGCCTATATACCGCGCATCATCAAGTATTATTTGGGCGAAGACGCACTTATACCCAACGTCCCTACCTATCTCTGCCATGACCCAAAGGAATGTGACTACGTCCTGGCGCATATGAGCGAGATGGTGGTCAAGGCCACGGACGGGTCGGGGGGATATGGCATGCTTGTGGGTCCGACCGCCAGCGCATCGGAGTTGGCGCTGTTCCGGGAACGGATCGTGGCGAATCCTCGCCGGTATGTGGCGCAACCGACCATCGCCCTTTCTCGGGCGCCGGTCTTGGCGGGCGACCACTTCGAGGGCCGCCATGTCGATCTGCGCCCCTACATCTTGTATGGACGCGACATCTACGTTCTTCCCGGCGGCCTGACCAGGGTCGCCTTAAAAAAGGGCTCCCTGGTGGTGAATTCATCGCAAGGCGGGGGGAGCAAGGATACCTGGGTCCTGCAAGGCTAGAGGGGGGCGGTTTGCGCGGAAAACCCTGTTGCCGCCCGCACAGGCCTGCCCAGCCCTCCCCGTGCCGAGCCCGTGCCGTGGTATAAGGGATACGGATGGCGGGTGTCGGGATGGGCGCTGTCGTTTTTCGGCAAGAGTGCGCGCGTATCATGCGGTCATGGGTCGACTAGGCATACCATGAAAAAGGAGGCCGACATGCTCAGTCGAGTCGCGGAGTCACTATATTGGATCGGTCGGTACCTGGAACGCGCGGAGAGCATCGCGCGCCTGGTTGACGTCAATCTGCACCTGACGCTGGATTCAGCCATGGATATCGGCGACCAGTGGGAGCCCCTGATTGACACCGTAGGCGGCCGGGAACTGTTCGCGGCCCGCCATAGTGCGCCCACCCGCGATTCCGTCATGTGGTTCCTGACATTCGATGCGGAAAATCCCAACTCGATCATCGCCTGCATCCAGCGCGCGAGGGAGAATGCCAGGTCGGTACGAGATACGATTTCGTCGGAAATGTGGGAGCAGGCCAACCGGTTCTACGCATTTTTATGCGATTCCGTGGGCTCGGATTATGCACTTCTCAACTCCTTCGAGTTTTATACGGAAGTGAAGATGCGGGTGCGGCTTTTTTATGGTCTGGCGGACGGCACGATGTCCCATGGAGATGCCTGGTGCTTTTTGCGTCTCGGGACGATGATAGAGCGCGCCGATACGACATCGCGCATTCTTGACGTCAAGTATTTCATCTTGTTGCCCGCATGGCTGGGGGTGGGTAGCACGGTCGACACCATTCAGTGGGCGGCCCTTCTGAAATCGGCAAGCGCCATGGAGATGTATCGGAAGCGATATAAGAGCATTACGCCGGCAAAGGTTGCCGATTTCCTGCTACTGGACACGGAGTTTCCTCGCGCGGTGCACTTTTGTTTGGGGCGGGCGACGATGGTTTTGAGGCAGCTCTGCGAGTCCGGCCCAGGGTCATCGCCTAGCGAACCGGAAAACCGGCTCGGAGCCTTGACGGATGAGCTTTCGTCGCTACGTATTGGACATATCATTGAGCAGGGGCTCCATGAGTTCCTGGACCGCCTTCAACAAAAGCTCGATGGCTTTCATGCGGCGGTGACCGCCATGTTTTTTCCACAATGCGGCACGGGGCATGTGGTGGATCCCGAGCACACACAATAGAGGACGTGCCGCGGACGCACGGCCCGAGGCTGGGCGCCGCCCTTCAGGCCGCGATCAGGGTCCAAGGAACATGGAGGCAAGGACATGCGAGAGCTACCGCTATTCGGGAAATGAGCCGCAGGCTCTGCCAAGTCCCCGGATGCACGGCAGAATAACACCAGCCCGGCCCGCCATTGGGCGTCCCCATCGTCGATCGGCTTTGCCCGGGATATGGTGAAATGGCGCGCAAGCGCGGGCGCCCCGCAAGACTTGCGCGGATCATTTCGGGCACGGGTGTACAGCTTGGCATCGGAGCGTGCGTCCACGGCACCATCGCTCCACGGATGCCAGGACTTCGTGGCGCTCGCCATTATGCGCGGATGGGTATGCGCGCGTCCCCGCAACGAACGTGGGTGATACGCGAAATATCGGGATCGTCCCGCCGGGGCTGAGCCGACTGCCGTGATGAGCCGGGCGCTACGGTATGTCGAAGGGACATAAAGGTCGGACGAATCAGGGGCGACTCCGATATCTCGGGCGCTCGCCGTGCTATACGGAGACCTATGGCACAAACAGGGCTTCCCGCTCTATTGGAGTCGTTGCATGCCGTGCATTATACTCTTGGCCTATGAGCGATGACAACGATATTCGGCATGGTCGGCATTGTGTTTTCAAGATGCACATCCACTTGGTCTTTGTGGCGAAATATCGCCGCAAGGTGTTTGATGACGATGCCATCAACCGGCTGCGAATGATCTTTGCCACGGTCTGCGCCGACTTCGGCGCGCAACTGATCGAGATGGACGGTGAGGACGATCATGTGCACCTGCTTGTCGAGTACCCGCCCAAGGTCGCCGTCTCGAACCTTGTGAACAGTCTCAAGGGCGTGTCCAGCCGCCTGTTGCGCAAGGAACGGCCGGACATCGAGAAACGCTACTGGAAAGGCGTGCTGTGGTCGCCGTCGTACTGCGCATGCTCCTGCGGCGGTGCGCCCCTCTCCATCGTGCGCCAGTACATCGAGCAGCAACAGACGCCGCACTGAAAACCAGGGACGGCTACGCCGTCCGCGCTACGACCGAAGGAAGTCCCTGTGGGACCCTTCCCCGCCCTGATGGGCCATGCGGCCGGCGGGGCTTGTCGCGCACCGGGTCATTGCGGTGCCGATGGCCGCGTTTCTCGGTGTCATGGGAGATTGGCATGTCGGCCTGCCATTTTATGTGGGTCTGGAGAATGCCCACGAAAAGGCATTCTATGCATGGCTTTTGGAGGAATCCGCGGCCGTGATGCTCTTGTCGGATCTGGTGATACCGTGCCTCGCCCGCGCACCTGAGATCAGATGGGATCTGACCGGTGCAGCAATTCTCAATGTGAAGCGACAGCGCCTGGATCACCCGGTGACGATGCAAGAATGCGTCTGTCTGACGCGCCTGTGCCGGATGTTGGGCGCCTTCTCGTCATGCGGGACGCCACTCGGTGCCCATGGTCAGCGCCACATTGAGAATTGCTGTGACCGGCGTCGCAAGCTTGACTTCCGGCGTCATCGTGCTCGCGTTTTTCCAGGACCGGCTTGTGACCGTGATCGCCGTGGCCTTGATCAGCGTCGGGTTCTCGATCCTGAATCAAGTGCGCACCTATTTCTTGATGGCCGGCCCCCGCGGCCCTTGTTGGCGTGGGTTTTAGTGTTTCGGCTTCTCTACTGTTCGGGACAAGCGCCCTCAGCATGGGCGTATTCGGCGCTCTCGCGGTACATCTCGGTCCGCGCCCCGTTTTCTGGTTGTCGGCGGTGTTTTTGTCCGTGGTATTTATCGCAGGCGCAATCGGCTACGCCCGGATCGTGCAAAGCCCCGAAAGACCGCCCAAGCTACCAGAAAGCGCCGCAGTGCTCCGCCTGTAAGCGCGTAGCGGTTCAGGGGGTGGCACCGGCCATTCGGCCGGCAATGCCGGCCGAATGGCCGGCAATGACCGTAAACGCTTCATAAACCCCACCCTCCCCGCGGTGGCGTCGGTCCGGTAGTCTTTTCTTCAAGACGAGGATGGACGGGACGGAGAGCGATGCGACGGGATGCGGTG
>JAJZZU010000080.1 GCA_021797365.1 Pseudomonadota bacterium
GACGAGCGCGATGGGCACGTGTCGCGCATCGAGGGATACGCCGTAGCCAAAGAGCAGCAGCAGAACGAACGGCATGACGAACGCGATCGCAATCGACGACGGATCGCGTAGAATTTGCAGAGCCTCCTTGCGGATGAGGCCACGCAAACGCTGGCGGTTCATGACGCGCGCCGGGCCTGCGCCTCGTGCGCCTCGATGAGCGCGACAAAGGCGTCATCCATGGTCGGGTCCGGCCGTTCGGGCGTCCGCGCGCGCGCACGGATCTCGGCCGGGGTGCCGGCGGCCAGTATGCTGCCAAGCGACATCAACACCAGATCGTCGCAGTATTCCGCCTCCTCCATGAAGTGGGTAGTCACCATGATCGTCACGCCTTCCGCCGCCAGCGCATTGATGCGTCCCCAGAATTCGCGCCGCGCCAGCGGGTCGACGCCGGATGTCGGCTCGTCTAGAAACAGGATCTTCGGTTCGTGGATCAGCGCGCAGGATAGCGCGAGGCGCTGCTTGAATCCGAGCGCCAGGTCGTTGGCGTTGGTGTTCCAGAAGGGCGCGAGCTCGAAGGCGTCCGAGGCCCAGCGCAGGCGCTCGGCCCGCCGCGCGCCCCTCAATCCGTAGGCGGCCGCGAAGAACGCGAGATTTTGTGCGACGCTGAGATCGCCGTACAGCGAGAATTTTTGCGACATATAGCCCATGCGCGCACGGGCCATAGCCGGGGCCGCGCGCACGTCGATGCCGGCGACGGTCAGCGTCCCGGACGAAGGCGGCAGCAATCCGCAGAGCATGCGGAATGTGGTCGTCTTGCCGGCCCCGTTGGCGCCCAGCAGGCCAAATATCCGGCCGCCTTCGACCCGCAGGCTGATGCCCCGGACCGCCTCGAAGGGACCGAAGAATCGGCGCAGATCGTGCACCTCGACCATGACTTCCGAGGTCGCCGGCGCGGGGGGCGCCGCCGCGGGCGGCGCCGGGGGCATCGGCGACGCGGCCCGCAGGCGTTCGACGAAGGCATCCTCGAAGCGCGGTGGGACCGGCGCGAAGGCGATGCCTGGCAGCACCGGAAGCTGGGCCCCGGCCCGCATCACCACGCGGACGCCGTCGCGCTGCACGACGGCATCGAGAAAGGCCGCATCGCTCATGATCCGGGCCTGGATCGCGCGCCCGGGCACGGCGGCGGTGGCGAAGAAGCTGCGGCCGGTCATGCGCGCGCGGAAATCCGCGGGAGGACCTTGGTCCAGGACCTCGCCGTTGTGGACGAGCAGGACGTGGCCGCAACGTTCGGCTTCGTCGAGGTAGGCCGTACTGATGAGAATCCCCGTGTCCCCGCGGGCCGCCAGGGCGCTGATGATCAGCCACAGTTCCCGTCGCGAGATCGGATCGACACCCACGGTCGGCTCGTCTAGGAGCAGTAGGCGGGGCGGATGGACGAGCGTGCATGCCAGGCCGAGTTTTTGTTTCATGCCGCCCGATAGATCGCGGGCCAACCGGCGGCCAAATGGCCCGAGGCCCGTGAGCCGCAACAGCTCTTCGTAACGGGCCGCGCGCGCCGCTTTCGGCACGCCGTGCAGATCGGCGTACAGGTCCAGGTTTTCCTGCGCCGTCAGGTCTTCGTAGAGCCCGAAACGCTGCGGCATGTAACCGACGGATTGCTGGATGCCGGCTGCATCTGCGCGGCTGTCGAAGCCCAGGGCGGTGATGCGCCCCGCATCGGGCAGCAGCAGACCGGCGCACAGGCGCATCAGCGTGGTCTTGCCAGCCCCGTCGGGCCCAAGGAGGCCGGTGATGGTCCCGGGACGCACCATGAAGCTCACACCCGCGACTGCCGTAACACGGACGCCCCCGGCGCGGAATGTTTTGCGCACATCCTGCAGGTCGAGCAGCGGCGTATTCGTGTCCATGATCACGATCTGCAGGGGTGCGCCGGCAGGGCCGCGGACCGGTCCTGCCGGGGGATCACGACGGTGACCGGCATCCCGAGCCGCAGCGCCCCGGTGGGGTTGCAGGCGTAGACGCGCACGCTGTAGACGAGCTGGCTGCGCAGCTCCGTGGTTTCGACCGTTTTGGGCGTGAACTCGGCTGTCGGGGAGATGTACCCGATCCATCCCGAGAACTGGCGTCCCGGCAGGTCCGAGTTCTCGATAGCGGCGTGCATGCCGGGTGCGACACGCGACAGATCCGTTTCGGGCACATACGCCCGTGCCCACACCGGATTGGTGAGCGCAATGGTGAACACCGGTGTCGCCGGTGTCGCCATGTCGCCGGCCTCGAGAATACGATTCTCCACCACCCCGCTCGCCGTAGCGTAGAGGTGGGTATCGGCGAGCTCGCGGCGGGCGAGCGCCAGTGCCGCCCGATCCGCTTCAAGGGCCGCCCGCGCCTCGGCGATGTCCTCTTTGCGTGGCCCCTTGACGGCAAGCATCCAGTTTTGGCGGGCCGCCTCCAGGGTCGCGGCGGCGGCATCGGCGGCGCGCTGGGCATTGTCCATGATCTCGCGCGATACGTAGTGACCCTGGTAGAGGGCCGCCATGCGCTGCTCGTTGCGCACGGCGTTGCGCCAGTCGGCCCGCGCCCCCGCCACTTGCGCCGCCGCCGCGGCGATGGTCTCTGGACGAGTGCCGGCGAGCAGCTTCGCAAGGATCTGCTTTTGCTGCCCGACCCGACCCGCCGCCCGCTGCACGGCGTCGGCAAACCGGGCGCTGTCCATTTCCGCTATGAGCTCGCCTTTGTGCACGGCGGCCCCCTCCTGCACATCGAGCCGCTTGATGCGCCCCGTGTCGTTGAAGGCAAGCTGCACCTGGCGGATATCGATGTTGCCGTAAATCCTGAGCGCGCGCGTCCCACTGCGTCGCGCCCCGGTAAAGACCCACAGTCCGACGGTCAGGGCGACGATGGCGCCTATGGCGGCCGGTATCACGATCCTGCGGTTCATAGGCCCCTCGCAAGGAAACCTGTAACTTTCGCGGGAGGAGTGACGTTCCCATACGTCAGTTGCCCGCATTGCGGGCCGCATGGCCTGTATCCCCGCCGTGCCCTGGTGACGCGACCGAGCAACGAGGGACGGCCGGCGTAAGGCGATGGCCTGGAGGCTATCGCACAGGATGTGGGTCTCCCGGCACGATTCGGCAACCGGTGTGGCCTGATCGGGAAATACCTCGGGCGGCAAGCCAAGGCCTGTCTGTCGACCCCCAGCCCGTTTGGTGAATGCGGCATCGCGGTGTTCTCCAGCATAACGCCAGCGGCTTTCAGTCGCGGGTCGGTCAAGGCGGACTCCCGGAGGGGATTCAAGGGCTCCCCGCGGCGGCCACAGATGGCGCTGGGGGCCGGGATCGGCGGACCAGCAGCGCGTTGATGGCCAGGATGTCGGTGGGCCTTAACACGCCCGCCGCCCCCTTGAGCGCTACGCGTGCCAGGATCTGGTTATAGAGCGCCAGGTTGTAGCTCCGCTCGGCCGCTGCATACTGCGTGGCGGTGGTCAGCAGGTCGATGATCGAGCGCGTCCCCACCTCATACCCCTTGCGGGTGGCCTGCCAGGATATCCGCGCCGCGCGCCTCGCGGCGCGCGCCGCGTCCAGTTCGGACACGCTGCTTTGCAGATTGAGGAACGCGGTCTTGGTGTCGAGGCGGATCGTATCCCGCACATCGCGCAAGCGATTGCGGCTGACCGCGGCTGCCGCCTGCGCCTGGGCGGTGGCCGCCGAGACCCCGCCCCCCTGGTAGATAGGCAGGGACAGCTGCAGGCTTGCGCCTAGCTGGTTGACCTCGACTCGCGGCAGCAGCAGGCCCAACCCATGCTGCGCCACGCCGACCACCGCCAGGGTCGGCCAGCGCGCCCGCTCGTGATACCGGACCGCGGCCCGCGCCGCGCGCAGATTCGCCCGCGCCTCCTTGAGTCGGGGTTGGTCGGCAAGGGCCGCGGCAAGCCATGGGGCCACCGCGTCCGGACGCGGCAGCTGCGCACGGATCGGCCCCAGGTCGCGCAAACGCCTAAACCGCCGATGCGTGAGGCGCGCCAGTCTCGCGCGCGCCACCCGTACGGCATTACTGGCCGTGATGGCGCTTGCCCGAGCGGCCTCGAGGTTGGCGCGCGCCTCTTCGACCGCGATGGGGTCGCCGCTCCCGACCCGCAGAAACGCCCGTGTCTTTCGGTAGATGTCCGTAAGCAGGCGCTTCTGGCGGAGGGCCACGCGAGCGTCCGCCTGTGCCTCGAGGACGCCGAAGTAGGCGTCCGTTACCGCTTCTATGAGGTGTTGTTGTGCCTGGATGAGCCCGGCTGTGCCTGCGCGCAGCCGCGCGCGGGCGACGCCAAGGGCGCTCAGCGCCTGGCCATTGAACAGCGGTTGCGTGAGGGTCACGCTATAACTATCCGAGAGGTAGTCCGTCAGGATCGGCAGTCCGATACCCGTCACCTGCGCGCGGTTACCGCCAACGCTGGCTGCCGCGCCGATGTGGGGATACAGGGCGGATCGGGCGGCCGGCAATCCCGCGCGATCCTCGGCGAGACGCGCCCGCGCCTCTGCAAGAACCGGATCGTGCGCCACGGCCTCATGGTATGCCGACAGCAGGTCCTCGGCGTACCCTTGCGAAGCGGTCATCGCAAGGCACACGCAGATCGCCAGCGCGCCGCGGAGAGAATTGAGGCCCATCAGCCATCGTACTGTCTTGCGACAGAAAATGAAACGTACGTGTCGGACCGGCGGGTGGCTGCACGCCGCGGGCCACATACCGCACAGGATACGCCGCCCATGTCCGCGGACTCACGGGATCACGGCGTTCGGTGGGACCGGTATTTTGATAATTGTCACGATCAAGGGTTCATTCCGGGCCCAGAAGGAACGGCGCGAGCGCCTCCCGATGGGCCTTGGCTCGCCGCCGGTCCGCCAAACCGGCCCCGGACGGCGGGCACGGCCTCAAGGTTTCGGAGATAGAGACTGATGTCCGATGCGGATTTCGGTGTCGTCACAATCGGCGCGGGCGGTGGCGCCTGTCCGGCGGCCTACGTACCTGACCGGGGATTCGGCGTGGTCGCCACATTGCCGGCGCTGCTCGACCCGGCCATTCGCATCGTTGCCAACGCCGGGGTCACGGTCGTGGAACGCGCGCGAGAGGGGTGCGTCCTTTACATGCGCGCGGGCAAGCCCTCGCATGCGGGGGTCGTCATGGCCGTCGGCCGCTGGCCCGTCATACCCGAAGGCTTTGTCGCGCTGGATCTCGCCTTCGATCAGCACGGCATACGGGCCGACGCGGCGATGCAAACCGGCGCGCCGTACATATACGCCTGCGGCGACGTCAATAGGTAGGTATCGCCTTTCTTGTGGTCGCACGCGAGTGGAATGACGGACGATACCGGCGGCGGCATCCCGCTTTTTCGAGGTTAGCAACCCGCGGCTGCGCGGCGGCCGGGCGGTTGGCATCGACGCGCATCCACCTATCGGCCAAGTCGGTGTGGCCGTGGCGGCGAGCCTACCGGCCTATGACCTGGCGCGCTTCCCCGACCAGCACCGGATGGCCGGCGAGGGTATGGCGTATGCTGCGTGCACAGGTTTGATAGGTCTCCGGCGGCGCGCCGTCGCGGCCGCGTACAGGGGTGTTTTGCGAGCGCGCTTTGTCGGACATCGGCATCGCCGGCATATCGCCTGCCCAAGGCCGGAAGGCGCCGCCGGGCAGGATCTCGGCCCTGATACTGTCGGCGGCGCGCGGGCCTGCGCTCGTGATCCCGGCGAGCGAGGCCTGTTGGGCGGTCAGTCGTCTCGCGAGCGGGCCGTGACCGGCTTTGCGGCGGTCCCGCCGCGCAGGAGGCTTCGCCCGGACATCTCCGGAGGCTGGTCGATGCCCAAGAGTTCGAGAACGGTCGGTGCCACGTCGGCAAGATCACCCCCGGAGGCGCACAGGGGCACACGTGCACCGGCCAGCAGGAACGGGACAGGATAGGCAGTGTGTCGGGTGTGCGGCTCACCGGTCAGGGGGTCGATCATCTCCTCGCAGTTGCCGTGGTCGGCGGTCAGCAGGATTCGGAACCCCCTGGCGAGCGCCGCCTCGATGACGCGATGGCTTTCGCGGTCGAGTGTCTCGACGGCCTCGATGATGGCGGACCGCACGGCCGTGTGCCCGACCATGTCGGCGTTAGCGAAGTTGACAAGCACGAACGCATAGCGTCCCGAGGCGATGGCGGCTATGGTTCTGCCGGCCACCGCCCGGGCGCTCATCTCCGGTGTGAGGTCGTAGGTCCTTGCCATGGGTGAGGCGATTATGGCCCGTTCCTCGCCGGCAAACGGCGTCTCGCGCCCGCCGTTGAAGAAGTAGGTCACGTGCGGGTACTTCTCGGTTTCCGCGCAACGAAATTGGCGCAACCCATGGTCACTCAGGACCTCGGCCAGCACCCGGCGCGGGCGGTCCGGGGCAAACAGCACGGGAAAGGGGAATTGCGCATCGTACTGCGTCATGCAGGTGATATCGCGGGCCCCGGCAAGACCGCGATCGAAGGCATCGAACGCCGGCAGGCCGATGGCCGCGACCAGTTGGCGGGCGCGATCGCTGCGGAAATTGAAATCCAGGATCCTTTCCTCGGGCGGCACGCACGCCGACGCGGTCTCGCCGACCACGGTCGGCATGATGAACTCGTCCGTTTCCCCCCGGGCGTACGCCTGGGCCAGCGCGTCTTCCGCCGTTTCCGCCGTTTTGCCCTCGCCCTTTATGATGGCCGCCCACGCGCGCCGGGTCCTGTCCCAGTGCCCGGCCCGGTCCATGGCGTAATAGCGTCCGCTGACCGTGCCGATGCGGCCGGGTTGGCCCTGAAGGGCCTCACTGACCATCGCCAGATAGCGGCCTGCGGAACGAGGCGGCGCGTCGCGACCATCGGTGATCATGTGAATGACGGGCTCGATCGCTGCCGCATGCAATAGTCGCAGGAGCCCGAGAAGGTGATCGACGTGGGCGTGCACGCCGCCATCGGATACCAGACCGAGAAGGTGCAGGCGACGCGCCCCCGCCGCCAGCCCTTGCCATGCCGCAAGGGTGCGTACCTCGCCGCTGTCCAGAGCGCGACGAATACGCCCGAGATCCTGCTCAAGTACGCGCCCGGCGCCGAGCGTCATGTGGCCCACCTCGGAATTGCCGAACTGGCAGTCCGGCAGGCCGACCGCCGTTCCCGATGCCTGGAGAACGATGTGGGGCCAGGCCGCGAAGTAGCCGTCGAGATGCGGCGTGCGCGCTTGCGCCCAGCCGTTGTCGCGGCGGGCCGGGCTCACCCCGAAGCCGTCGAAAACGAGAAGCAGGACCGGGTCCATGACGCGCCTCCTGTTGGCCCGTGGTTCGGCATATGCCGCCGGTGTCTTAACGGTTCCACTCTATGGGAAAAGAGTGCGTCATGCCACCTGTCCCGCAGACCCGGAGGGCGCATGCGCTGCGCGAACGATTGACACAAACCGCCCGGATAGTAGTGTACGAGTCCCGTATAATGGGAAACTGTACCCGCATTGCCGGATCGGCGGCAACGTGGCCTATCGGGAGTGACACATGACTCGCGCGGAATTCGGCCTCGGTCCGGACAAGAAGCCCGATATCGAGGTGAATAAGCCAGTAAAACCCGTAAGCTTCTGGCAGCGTCCCGACGTCAATCTGATTTTCTATATCCTATTTTTCGTCACACTATTCCTTATGTGGCATAACGCCACCGGCGTCCCCAGGGAGACGATCCCCTACAGCCAGTTTCTGGAATATGTCCAGAAAGACGAAATCCAGAACGCCGTCATAAGCGACCAGCGCATCACGGGGACACTGAGGCTGAGGGGTCCGACCGGACAGCCCCGTCAATTTGCGACCGTTCCGCTGCACAACATGCGGCTTGCCAGTCTGTTGGCCGCGCATGGCATCCGGTACGAGGTCCATCGCGCGTCGCCCTGGATGGCGCTCGTGTTGACGTGGATCGTTCCCTTCGCGCTCATTTCCTCTTCTGGGGATGGATGGGCCGTCGCATGCGGGGCGCCGGCAGTTTCCTCAATATCGGCGACAATCGCGTCCACATTCACCCCGATACGTTGCCGAAGATTACGTTCGACGACGTGGTCGGGGTCGACGAGGCCAAGGAGGAGTTGCAGGAGAGTATAGAATTCCTCAAGAACCCCCAGCGGATCGAGCGGTTCGGCGGCCACATGCCCAAGGGCGTACTGCTCCTCGGTGCGCCCGGTACCGGCAAGACCCTGCTCGCCAGTGCCGTCGCCGGGGAAGCGGGCGTGCCGTTTTTCAACATCAGCGAGACCGAATTCATCGAGATGTTCGTGGGCGTCGGTGCCGCCCGCGTCCGTGACCTTTTTCATCAGGCTCGCGAGAAGGCGCCCTGCATCATATTCGTCGACGAGCTCAATGCCATCGGCCGGGCGCGTGGCGGTCCCGTGGTATTCGGGGGGCACGACGAGCGTGAACAGACGCTCAACCAGATCCTCACGGAGATGGATGGATTCGATCCGTCGACTGGAGTCGTTGTGATGGCCGCCACGAACAGGCCGGAAGTCCTCAACAAGGCGCTGCTGCGCGCTGGAAGGTTTGACCGCCAGATTGTGGTCGACAAGCCGGATTTAGCGGCGCGCACAAAGATCCTGCAGTTGCATGCGCGCAAGATCACCGTGGGGAAGGACGTCGACCTGGGGGTCGTCGCGCAGAGGACCCCGGGTTTCATCGGGGCCGACCTCGCCAACATCACGAACGAGGCGGCCATACTCGCCATACGCCATAATCACGATGCCGTCACGATGGCCGATTTCGAGGCGGCCGTCGACCGGGTCATGGCGGGCCTCGAAAAAAAGCACCGCGTCCTCAATGCCGACGAGAAGCGCCGCGTCGCCTTCCACGAATCGGGGCATGCGCTTACCGCCGCGAGTATGCCCACCGGGGAGCCCATCCACAAGATATCCATTATCCCCCACGGAGTCGCGGCACTGGGCTACACCATGCAGCTGCCCGTGACGGAAAAATTCCTCGCCACGGAAAACGAGCTTCGGGATCAGATCGTCACGCTCATGGGCGGCCGTTCCGCGGAAGACCTCGTGTTCGTCGACACCTCCAGCGGCGCGGCCAACGATCTGGAGCGGGCCACCGAGATCGCGCGGGACATGGCTACGCGCCTTGGCATGAGCGAAAGCCTCGGGCCGCTGGCATGGGGCGTAGGCAGCAGTCGCTGTCCCTGGGCGGCGATTACACCGAGGAGGCAAACTACAGCGAGCTGACGGCCCAGCAGATCGACG
>JAJZZU010000081.1 GCA_021797365.1 Pseudomonadota bacterium
CGCCGATGGCCTGGCGGCGGCCGATCAGGGCCGCAAGGCGCTCGATGATGCGCAACGCCAGCAAGACGAGATCCTGGCCGTGGCGCGCGAACGTGCCGCCGAGATCCTGGACCATGCCGAGCGACGTTCGCGCGAGATCATCGAGGAGGCCCGCGAGCGCGCCCGCGCCGAAGGCGAGCATGCCATGGCGCTGGCGCGCGCCGAGGCCGAGGCCGAGATGACCCGCCTGCGCGAGCGCCTGCGCGCCGACGTCGCGCGCCTGGCCCTGGCCGGGGCCGAGCGCATCGTGGAGCGCGAGATCGATCGCCGCTTGCACGACCGGCTTCTCGAAGAAGTCGCGGGGCAGTTGTGATCCGCGACCAGCTGGCGGCGATTGCGCGCCCCTATGCCCGGGCGCTCATGGCGGTGCCCGGGAGCGACCGCGCCGCGCTGCTCGCGTCCCTCGAGGCCGTCGCCCAGGCGCTGTCCGATCCGGCGATCGCGGCGCTCGCCGAGAACCCCGGGATCCCGCGCGCGCGCCTGACCGCCGCACTGGTGCCCGACGCAGCCGACCAGTCGCTCGTGGCGCGCCTCATCGACCTACTGCTGAAAAATGACCGCCTAGCGGCGCTGCCGTGGATCGCGAAGACCTTTGCCGTTTTGAAAGACGAGGCCGAAAACCGCACGCGCGCCACCGTTACCACCGCCCAGCCCTTGAGCGAGTCCCAGCGCGAACGGTTGCGCACGGCGCTCGCCCGGCGCACCGGACATACCGTGGAACTGGTCGTGGAAACCGACGACCGCCTCCTGGCCGGCGTCATCGTCCAGCATGGGGATATGGTCCTCGACGGCTCGATCCGCGGCCGCCTGGCAGCCCTTGCCCATGCGTTAAGCCCTATCTAGAGGAATTCCTATGGCCTTGAAACCCAGCGAGATCTCGGAGCTCATCAAGCGGAGAATCGAAGACCTCTCTCCTCCGGCCCCGGCGTTGACCGGCACGATCATGAGCCTGAGCGATGGCATCGCGCGCGTCTATGGCCTGGCCGATGTCATGCAGGGGGAGATGCTCGAGTTCCCCGGCAACACCTTCGGGCTTGCCCTCAATCTCGAACGCGACGCGGTGGGGGCGGTCATCCTCGGAGACTACGAGCACCTCACCGAGGGCGATGTCGTCAAGGGCACGGGCCGCATCCTCGAGGTGCCCGTGGGCCCCGAGCTCCTCGGGCGCGTGGTCGACGCGCTCGGCCGCCCGCTCGACGCGCGCGGCGAGATCGCCGCCAAGGCGACGTCGCCGGTGGAGAAGATCGCCCCCGGCGTGGTCGCGCGCCGCTCGGTGACCCAACCCCTGCAGACCGGGATCAAAGCCATCGACGCCATGGTGCCGATAGGGCGCGGCCAGCGCGAGCTCATCATCGGCGACCGCCAGACGGGCAAGACCGCGCTCGCCATCGACGCGATCATCGCGCAGCGCGGCACCGGCGTCACGTGCATCTACGTCGCGGTCGGCCAAAAGGCCTCCAGCGTCGCGGCAGTAGTCCAGCGCCTGAAGGAGACCGGCGCCATAGAGCATACGATCGTGGTGGCGGCGACCGCCGCCGATTCCGCGGCCATGCAGTATCTCGCCCCCTACACGGGTTGCGCCATGGGTGAGTATTTCCGTGACCGCGGGCAGGATGCGCTCATCGTCTACGATGACCTCACCAAGCAGGCCTGGGCCTACCGCCAGATCTCGCTGCTTTTGCGCCGGCCACCGGGACGCGAGGCCTATCCGGGCGATGTCTTTTATCTCCATTCCCGGCTCCTCGAGCGCGCCGCGCGCGTGAACGAGGAGTATGTGGAGCGTCAGTCGGGGGTCAAGGGGCGCACCGGCTCGCTCACCGCCCTGCCCATCATCGAGACCCAGGCCGGCGACGTCTCGGCGTTCGTACCGACCAATGTGATCTCGATCACCGATGGCCAGATCTTCCTGGAGACCGATCTCTTCAATTCCGGCGTTCGTCCCGCCATCAACGCCGGTCTGTCGGTCTCGCGGGTCGGCGGGGCGGCGCAGACCAAGATTATGAGAAAGCTGGGTGGAGGGGTGCGCCTGGCGCTTGCCCAGTACCGCGAGCTCGCGGCATTCGCGCAATTCGCATCCGACCTCGACCCGGCGACGCGCAAGCAGATCGATCGCGGGCGGCGGGTCACCGAGCTCATGAAGCAGGCCCAGTACCAGCCGCTGTCGGTAGCCGATATGGCGCTCTCGCTGCTTGCCGCCAATAGCGGAGCGCTTGACGACCTGCCGGTGGAGAAGGTCATCCCGTTTGATTCGGCGCTGCGGGCGGCGGCCCACGCCGCGCATGACGCGGCCTTGAAGGGCATCAACGAGAGCGGTGACTATAACGAGGACGTCATCGCCGCCCTGACGGGCTTCATCCAGCAGTTCAAGGCCCAAGGCGCCTACTGATGGCGCGCGGAAAGGAGATCCGGAACAAGATCCGCAGCGTGCAGAGCACGCAGAAGATCACCCGCGCCATGCAGATGGTGGCGGCCGCCAAGATGCGCAAGGCCCAGGAACGCATGCGCGCGACGCGCCCGTATGCCGAGGGTCTGGTGGCCATCATGCGCCATATCCGTGCCGCGCACCCCGAGTATCGCCATCCGCTGCTGGCCGTGCGGCCGGTCCGACGCGCGGCCGTGCTGGTCGTGACCTCCGATCGCGGTCTTGCCGGGGCGCTCAACGTCAATGTCCTGCGCGTCGCCGTGGGCCAGCTGAAGGAATGGGAGGAGGCGGGTATTCAGGGTGAGGTCGCGGTGTTGGGCAACAAGGGCGCGGCGTATTTTCGTAGACTCCGGGCCCCTGTGGTGGCCCAGCTCGCGCCGCTCGGAGACCGCCCAACCCTGCAGTCGATCATAGGGGTGGTCAAGGTCCTCGTCGACGCCTACCGCGAGGAGCGTCTTGACCGCATCGCGCTCGTCTACAGCCGCTTCGAGAACACCATGAGTCAGGTGGCGGTGATCGAGGACCTGCTGCCGCTGCCGGAGCCTGGACCGGACGTCAACCGGCACCGCTGGGACTACCTCTATGAGCCGGAGGCCCAGGATGTCCTGTCCGACATCCTGACGCGTTATGTCGAGACGCGTGTCCACGGGGTCGTGATCGAGAATCTCGCGAGCGAACAGGCGGCGCGCATGGTGGCCATGCGCGCCGCGACCGACAACGCCGGACGTTTGATCGGCGATCTGAAATTGGCCTACAACAAGGCGCGCCAGGCGGCGATCACGCAGGAAATCGCAGAGATCGTAAGCGGCGCGTCGGCGGTCTAGGGGGTTAGGATGTCAGCCGGAAAGATTGTGCAGGTGATAGGGGCGGTGGTCGACGTGGAGTTCGAGCGTGCGACGATCCCGAAGATCTACGACGCCCTCAAGGTGACGGATACCAACCTTGTGCTCGAGGTCCAGCAGCAGCTCGGCGACGGCGTCGTGCGCACCATCGCCATGGGGTCGAGCGACGGCCTGAAGCGCGGCTTGGCCTGCGTCAATACCGGTCGCCCCATCGAGGTGCCCGTGGGTGCCGCCACGCTCGGACGGATCATGGACGTGCTCGGCCGTCCGATCGACGAGCAGGGTCCGGTGGCAAGCGAGATGGTGCGCGGTATCCACCGTCCCCCGCCGCGCTTCGACGAGTTGGCCGCGAGCACCGAGGTGCTGGAGACCGGCATCAAGGTGATCGACCTCATGTGCCCGTTCGCCAAGGGTGGCAAGGTGGGGCTGTTCGGCGGCGCCGGCGTCGGCAAGACCGTCAACATGATGGAGCTCATCCGCAATATCGCCATAGAGCACAGCGGATACTCGGTGTTCGCGGGGGTCGGCGAGCGCACGCGCGAGGGCAACGACTTCTATCATGAGATGAAGGAAGGCGGGGTGCTCGACAAAGTGGCGCTTGTCTACGGCCAGATGAATGAACCGCCGGGCAATCGCCTGCGCGTGGGGCTCACCGGCCTTACCATCGCCGAGCACTTTCGCGACGAGGGGCGTGATGTCCTTTTGTTCATCGACAACATCTATCGCTACACCCTGGCAGGCACGGAGGTCTCGGCGCTCCTCGGGCGTATGCCCTCGGCGGTCGGCTATCAGCCAACCCTGGCCGAGGAGATGGGCGTCCTCCAGGAGCGCATTACCTCGACCAAGACCGGCTCTATTACATCCGTCCAGGCGGTCTACGTCCCGGCGGACGACCTCACCGACCCGTCGCCGGCGACCACCTTCGCGCACCTCGATGCCACGGTCGTGCTTTCGCGGCAGGTGGCCGAGCTCGGCATCTATCCGGCGGTCGACCCGCTCGATTCCACGAGCCGCCAGCTCGATCCGCAGGTCATAGGCGAGAATCACTACGACACGGCGCGCAAGGTCCAGTCGATTCTCCAGCGCTACAAGGAGCTCCAGGACATCATCGCCATTCTCGGTATGGACGAGCTATCGGCTGATGACAAGCTCATCGTGACGCGCGCGCGCAAGATCCAGCGCTTCCTTTCGCAACCATTCTTTGTGGCAGAGGTCTTTACCGGTACGCCCGGCACCTATGTGCCGCTGAAGGAGACCATCCGCGGCTTCAAGGCGATCGCCGAAGGGGAGTACGATGAAATACCCGAGCAGGCCTTTTACATGGTGGGCACGATAGACGAAGCGCTCGCCAAGGCGCGGCGGCTCTGATCGGTCATGGACAGCTTTCGCATCGACATCGTCAACGCCGAGGGCCCTTTGTTCTCGGGGGACGCGGCGCTCGTCATCGCGCCCTTGCGCGACGGTGACGCGGGTTTCCTGCCTGGCCATTCGCCGCTGCTGGCCATCCTTCGGGCCGGCGCCCTGCGCGTGCAGGATGCGGATGGCGGGGAGCAGGCCTTCTATGTGAGCGGCGGGTTCGTCGAGGTCCAGCCGCGCCATGTCATGGTGCTTGCCGATGTCGGCGAGCGCGCCGCGGATATCGACGAGGCGCTGGCGGCGCGTGCGGTCGAGGACGCCGCGCGGCGCGCCGAGGAGCAGGCCGGCAAGACCGATTATGCGCATGCCGAGGCAGAGCTGGCGCAGGCCATCGCGCGCCTGTCGGTGGTGCGGCGCTATCGGTCACGAACACCCTATTCGGCACCGGAGCATACGCGGTAGGGGCGAGACCCTCGCATCGATAGGCGCGACAGGATAGGATGGGCTCAAAGCCCACCCTAAGCCTCAGCCAGGGTATCAAACGGCAAGTCCGCCTGTGGGGCCGGGCCCCCGGGGTGTTAGGAACATCGTCCCGGTGGCGCAGGGGGTCGGAGTCCCCTGTCCGGGGGTCGGCGATGGCCGGGTAACGCACGGCGCTTAAGGCCAGATGGGGCGTATGCGCGCCCGCTGTCGGGGCGCGACCGAATGGGGTCTGCCGACACCTGGGGCCGGAAAAGAGTCGGGCGACGTTAATACTTTTTCATGGCAGGTCGCATGGTGATCACCAAGGGCAAGGTCGTGTCATTGACCTACACGCTGCGGGATGGGCGTGGCGAGATCTTCGAACACACGGATGTCCCGATCTCCTATCTCCACGGGTCGGGGGAGGGTTTATTCGAGAAGATCGAAAACGCCCTCGAGGGCCTGAAGGTTGGGGGATCCGTCGACATCGAGCTTACGCCTGCCGAGGGCTTTGGCGAGCATGACCCGGCACTCACGTTCACGGACGATATCGCCAACGTCCCCCCCGAGTATCAGCATGTCGGGGCCGAGGTCGAGGCCGAGAATGAGCAGGGCGAGACAGTCCGTTTCGTGGTGACCGCGATCGCCGATGGTAAGCTCACGGTCGATGCCAACCACCCGCTTGCCGGCCAGACGGTGCGCTTTGCGGTCACCGTGCAGGCGATCCGTGATGCGACCCCCGAGGAACAGCGTCTCGGCCAACTCACCTCACCCCTGCACTAGGCCATCGGCCCTTTGGGCATTGCCTTTAACCCCTGGGGCCGCTCTAATACCGAACTTATGCAGGCCCCGGCTCCTTCTCTCGAGATCATCGTCCTGGCGGCAGGCCAAGGGCGGCGCATGGCATCGGCCTTGCCCAAGGTCCTGCACACGCTTGCCGGGCGTCCCTTGCTGGCGCACGTCCTCGATACCGCCACGGCGCTTGCGCCGCGCGCCATCCATGTGGTCTATGGTCACGGCGGCGAGCACGTTCGCGCCGCGTTCCCAAACGCGCCGCTGGACTGGGTCTTGCAGGCCGAGCCGCGTGGCACCGGGGACGCGGTGCGTTGCGCGTTGCCGCGGCTTGCCGAGGATGCCCTGACCCTTGTGCTTTTGGGGGATGTGCCCCTTATCACCCCGGACACCCTGAAGACCCTGTGCGCGCGCGCCACTGCCGGGCTCGCCTTGCTGACCTTCGAGGCTGCCCACGAAAACCAGTACGGCCGCATTGTGCGCGACGACCAGGGGCGTGTCGTGCGCATCGTGGAGTGGCGCGACGCTGATGACGCGCAACGGGCGCTACGTGAGGTCAATAGCGGCGTACTGGCGGCCCCCGCCGCATATCTGCGCCGATGGATCCCGCGCCTGTCCGCCGCCAACGCCCAGGGCGAGCTCTACCTCACGGACGCCATAGCGCTTGCGGTCGCAGACGGGGTGCCGGTCGCTACCGCCTCTCCCGAGCATGTCACCGAGGTGGAGGGGGTCAACAGCCGCGCCGATCTCGCTATCCTGGAGCGTGCCTTTCAGGAACGGCAGGCGGCGGCGCTGATGGCGGCCGGTGTGCAGCTCATGGATCCGCGGCGCCTCGATGTCCGGGGCCTGTTGATTGCCGGGCGCGATGTCCAAATCGACGTCAACTGTGTCTTCGAGGGCCGTGTGGAGCTCGCCGATGACGTACGCATAGGGGCGCATTGTGTCATCCGCAACAGCCGCATCGCGCGCGGCGCGCGCATCGAGGCCCAGACGATCATCGACGGCGCGGAGGTAGGCCCCGAGTGCGTGGTGGGCCCCTTCGCGCGCCTGCGTCCGGGCACCGTACTCGGCGGTCGCGCGCGTGTCGGCAATTTCGTGGAGGTCAAGGCCGCGCGCGTGGGCCCGGACACCAAGATCAACCATCTGAGCTACGTCGGGGACGCCATGATCGGCCAGGGCGTCAATATCGGCGCGGGCGTCATCACCTGTAATTACGACGGGGCGCGCAAGCATCGCACGATCATCGGTGATCACGCGTTCATCGGATCCGACACGCAATTGGTGGCCCCTGTCGAGATCGGGGCCGGCGCCACTATAGGTGCGGGGTCCACGGTCACGAAAGACGCACCGGCAGGTGAGCTCACCCTCAGTCGGGCGGTCCAGAAAACGGTCAGCGGTTGGCGGCGCCCGGAGAAGCAGGCGCGCCCCGACAAGGAGTGATCCATGTGTGGAATCGTAGGCGCAGTCGCGCAACGCAACGTGGTACCCATCTTGATCGAGGGCCTAAAGCGCCTCGAGTACCGGGGCTATGACTCGGCGGGCATCGCCGTCATCGATCATGAGCACTGCCTGGCCCGCACCCGCTCGGTGGGCAAGGTCCGTGAGCTGGAGGGGCGGCTCGACGCCCATATGGAGGGCACCACCGGCATCGCGCATACCCGCTGGGCCACGCATGGACGCCCGGCGACCGAGAACGCCCACCCGCACATCTGCCGCAAGACCGTGGCGCTCGTCCATAATGGCATCATCGAGAACCACGCGACCTTGCGACGCGCGCAGATGCAGCTTGGTTACGAGTTCACCTCCGAGACCGACACCGAGGTTATCGTCCACGAGATCTATCGGCGGCTCGAGGAGACCTCCGATCTGCTGGCGGCCGTGCGCGCGGCCCTCCCGTCCCTGCGCGGGGCCTATGCCCTGGGCGTCATCACCAACCGCGAGCCCGATCGGCTGGTCGCCGCCCGGCGCGGCAGTCCGCTTGTCATCGGTGTTGGCATAGGCGAACACTTCATCGCCTCGGACGTCGCCGCCCTTTTGCCCGTGACCCAGCGTTTCATATTTCTCGAAGAGGGCGACATCGCCGATGTCACCCGCGATGCCGTCACCATCTACGATGCGCAAGGCGCGCGCGTGGAACGCCCCATAAAACAGAGCAAGCTGTCGGCCGACGCCGCCGCGCGCGGCGAGTACCGGCACTACATGCTCAAAGAGATCCACGAGCAGCCGCGCGCGATCGCCGATACCCTGGAAAACCGCATCGGCCTGGAGCGTGTCTATGAGCAGGCCTTTGGTCATGCCGCCACGGACCTGTTCGCGGACATCGAGGCCGTACAGATCGTGGCCTGCGGCACGAGCTATCATGCCGGGCTTATCGGACGCTATTGGCTCGAGGGTCTGGCGAGCCTGCCGTGCACGGTCGAGGTGGCAAGCGAGTTTCGGTACCGCAAGCCGCGCGTCGCCCCCCATACGCTCTTTGTGACACTCTCGCAGTCCGGCGAGACCGCCGATACCCTGGCGGCCCTTGCCTATGCGCGCGAACTCGGCTTCGCACACACGCTCGCGATCTGCAATGCCCCGGAGAGCTCGCTCGTGCGCGGCTCGGAGCTTGTGCTTATGACCCAGGCCGGCCCCGAGATCGGGGTGGCCTCGACCAAGGCCTTCACCACCCAGCTCGTGGCGCTGCTCCTGCTGGTCGCGGTGCTGGGTCGTCGTCATGCCCTGAGCCCCGAGGGCGAGGCGCATATCGTCCAGCTACTGCGTAGCCTCCCCGGCCAGATCGAGCAAGTCCTCGGTCTCGATGCCGCGGTCCAGGCGTGGGTCCCGTTCTTTGCCAACAAGCAGCACGCGCTGTTCCTTGGCCGTGGCACCCAGTACCCGGTGGCCATGGAGGGGGCCTTGAAGTTGAAGGAGATCTCCTACATCCACGCGGAGGCCTATCCGGCCGGTGAATTGAAGCACGGGCCGCTCGCGCTCGTGGACTCGGACATGCCGGTGGTGGCGGTGGCCCCGAACAACGAACTCCTGGAAAAGCTGCAATCGAACCTGCAGGAGGTGAGGGCGCGCGGGGGGGAGCTGTTCGTATTCGCCGATGCCCAGAACGCTATTCGCGAAGATGCCCAGACGCACGTCATCACGGTGCCCCCGACCGACGATCTGCTGGCCCCGATCGTCTACACGGT
>JAJZZU010000082.1 GCA_021797365.1 Pseudomonadota bacterium
ATCAGCGGTTCGCGGTAGTCTCCGGCGGCCAGATAGGCGCCAAACGCCGGGTCGCGGATCAAATGGACGATGCGCGCGCCCGTATCGCGCTCGATGCGCAGGCCGAGCAGGCGCTCGGCGGGGGGGTTTGCCCATTCTATGACGTCATGCCGGGCGAGGACGACCATGGCGTCAGGCATCACGCTCGCGGCCGCCTGCAGGCGATCGAAAAGGCCCGTGAGGCGCTCTTTGTGCCGCTCACTGTCGCGATCCTGCCTGTGGATCTCGCGTATGACCTCATCCCACAAACCGCCCAGTTCGGGGATGGGGGCCCGTCTCCCGCGCACGAGCCAGCGGTGCAGCCGGGCGAGCTTGCGCAACGACAGGGCGGCCACGAGGCCGAGACCGGCGGCCACACCGGCCAATGGATAACCCGCTACCGCGGCGAGCGCAGCGACGCCTCCCGTAATGGCCAAGGCCATCCACAATTCCCGGCGCAATTCCCGATGCAAGGCTTAAGGGTCCCCGGAGAAGCGGTAGCCGACTCCCCTCACGGTCTGGATATAACGATCATAACCGCTGGCGGTAAGGGCCTTGCGCAGGCGGCGGATATGGACATCGACGGTGCGCTCGTCGATATAGGTGTTGCTGCCCCACACAGCATCCAGGACGCGCTCACGGCTATGGACGCGCTCGGCGTGGGTCATGAAGAAGTGCAGCAACCGGAACTCGGTGGGTCCGAGGGTCAGGCGCTCGTCGTCGGCCAGGACCTTGTGCGTGGCTGGATCGAGCAACAGACCGCCTACCGCCACGATGTCGTCGGAGGCCATGGGGGCGACACGCCGCAGCACCGCCCGTACCCGCGCTATGAGCTCCCGAGGGGAAAACGGCTTGGTCATGAAGTCGTCGGCCCCGGTATTGAGGGCGCGCACCTTGTCCTCCTCGTCCACGCGCGCGGTCAGCATGATAATGGGGATATTCTGGGTAAGCCGCTCACGGCGCAACCGTCGTGCATAATCGACCCCGCTCAGGCCTGGAAGCATCCAATCGAGAAGGATGAGATCCGGAAGATCGGCGAGCACGCAGGTCTGGGCCTCCGTGGCATCCTGCGCCTCGGCGCAATGAAAATCGGCCTGCTTCAAGGCAAACCGAACCATGGCGCGAATCGCCGGCTCATCGTCGACAACAAGGATCTTTCCAGGCATGATGTCCTCCCTGTTGCCCATTCAACACAAGCAGTATGACGCTTTTGTGTCAAGCGCAACAGTGATGCAAGGAGACGCCGGGGCATGCGCAAGAACACGGTACGGCCGACCGATATCAAGTTACACCAGAAATCCCGCATCCTTGAGGTGACCTTCGCCGACGGAAGCCGATTCGAGCTCCCCGCCGAATACCTGCGCGTGTACTCGCCGTCCGCCGAGGTGCGCGGCCATGGCCCGGGGCAGGAGGTGCTGCAGGTCGGCAAGCAATCGGTCAACATCGTGGCCATTGAACCGGTCGGGACCTACGCGGTGCTACTGCGCTTCGATGACGGCCACGACACAGGCATCTACTCCTGGGACCTGCTCTATAATCTGGGCATCCACCAGGACCGGCTGTGGCGCGAATATCTGAGCCGCCTGGAGCAGGCGGGACACGGACGGACGTGACGCAATGGATAAAGAACAAGCCGAACCCACTACCCATTTTGGTTACCGTGAGGTGCCCGAGAGCGAGAAGACGCGTCTCGTAGGCCGCGTGTTCCGCTCGGTCGCGACGCGCTACGACCTCATGAACGACCTCATGTCGGGGGGGCTGCACCGCGCCTGGAAGGCGTTCGCCCTGAATATCGCCGCGGCCAAGCCCGGGGAGCGCGTTCTCGATCTCGCCGGCGGGACCGGGGACCTAGCGGCGGCCATGGCCGTGCGCGTCAGCGACCGCGGCCTTGTGGTCCTGAGCGACATCAACGACGCCATGCTCGCGGTCGGCCGCGATCGCCTCATGGATCGCGGCACGCCGCGCAGGCTCACCTATGTCCAAGCGAACGCCGAGAGTCTGCCGTTTCCCGACAACACCTTCGACCTCATCACGATCGGCTTCGGGCTGCGCAACGTCACGCATAAAGACCGCGCGCTCGCGGCGATGTCGCGGGCACTCAAACCCGGGGGGCGTTGTGTGGTGCTGGAGTTCTCGCGCCCCCGGTCGCCGCTCTTTGGCCGACTCTACGACGCCTACTCGTTTGCCGTGGTGCCCAAACTTGGGCGCTATGTCGCGCAAGACGAGGAGAGCTATCAGTACCTCGTGGAGTCGATTCGCAAGCACCCGGATCAGGAGGCGCTGAAGGCCCTGATGGAGGATGCAGGTCTGCAGCGGGTCACGTACTGGAACCTGACAGGCGGGATCGTCGCCGTGCACAGGGGCTACAAGCTCTAATGGCGGCAACGCTCTCACCGGCACAGGAGGGCCCGGCGCGCGCGCCCGCGGATCTGTGCTACGCCGGCTTCTGGCGACGCATGGCCGCGGACCTGGTCGACAACATCGTGCTTTTGCCGGTGGTGTCCGCGCTGGCGCCGGCACGCTGGCCGGCCCATCTGACGCTTGCGGCACTCGCCCAGGCCGTGGCCGCAGACCCCCTGCGCCAGCTCTTCGGGCTCGTCTTCGGGGTCGCGTACTCGGTGGTGTTCTGGGTGAAATTCCTGGGCACACCCGGCAAGCTTTTGCTGTCCTGCCATCTCGTGGACGCGCAAACCTTGGGCCCGCTCACGGTCGGCCAATCGCTTTTGCGCAACGTAGGTTATCTAGTCTCGTATGCGACCTTGGGGCTCGGCTTTCTGTGGATCGCCTGGGACCGACACAAGCAGGGCTTTCATGACAAGATCGCGGGCTCGGTGGTGCTGTATGTGCCGCGCCATCCGCGACGGGGGTAACGGTGCGCATCGCGCTTTTCGCCCTGGAGCAGGCCCTGAACATCCCATTTCGCATCGATCCCGAGGCGCGCGCCGGCCTTGCCGCGCTCGCCGGGCGATCGGTGCGCGTGGTGCTAACGAGCCCAGCACAGTCCTTCGAGCTTGCGTTTACGCCCGAGCGCATCCAGGTCCGCCCGCCGACCGGGAACCCGGACGTGACCGTGCGCGGCTCGGCCCTGCAGCTCGCCGCGCTCATGCGCGCGCGTCCTGAACAGACGCAGAAAGTGGTCGCCTCCGGGCTCACGATGGAAGGCGACATCGACACCGCGTGGGCCATGAAGCGGCTCTTTGAAAACGCCCCGGTGGACTGGCAGGAGGCATTCGCAAGCACCGTGGGCGACGTGCCCGCGCAGCTCGTCATTCGCGGCCTGCGCCGGGTCGGCGCGTCCGTGCGCTATGCCGCGCGGCGACTGGGGGCTAATGCCGTGGCCTTTTTGCAAGACGAGGAGCGGGCGCTCCCGCGCCCCTGGGAGATGGATGAGTTCCTGGCCGCCGTGGACACCCTGAGAGATGATGTGGAACGGCTTGGCCAGCGCGTACGTCGCCTGAAGGCGCGCTGATGCTGACCTTCGGGCGCGCGCGGCGACTTTTGCGCATCACCACGGTCTTCATCTCCCATGGACTCGATGAATTCGTAGCCAACCTCCACCTGTTCCGGCTCTATGCCTACGTCCTGCGGCTGGCCCCGTGGCGGTGGCGCCAGACGCGCGCCCCGCGCGGCGAGCGCCTGCGGCTCGCCCTCGAGGAGCTCGGGCCCATCTTCATAAAATTCGGCCAGATGCTGTCGACCCGACCAGACCTCGTGCCTGAGGACATCGTCGTGGAGCTCAGCCGCCTACAAGACCGGGTGCCGCCGTTTCCGAGCCAACAGGCGGTGGCCCTGATCGAGGCCGCCTACGGCATGCCGCTCTCGCAGGCCTTCCGTACCTTCGACACGACCCCCGTGGCCTCGGCGTCGGTCGCACAGGTCCATTTCGCCACCCTACATGACGGGACCGAGGTGGCCGTCAAGGTCCTGCGGCCGGGGATCGACATCATCCTGCGACGCGATCTAGCGCTCCTGCAGACCTTGGCGCAGCTCGCCGTCCGCTATTGGCCCGACGCCCGCCGCCTGCGGCCGCTCGAGGTGGTCAAGGAATACGAGAAGATCGTCCACGACGAGATGGACTTGGCCCACGAGGCGGCGAACGCGAGTCAATTGCGCACGAACTTCCAGGACTCCACGCTTCTCTATGTGCCGCGCGTGTTCTGGGACTACACGCGCCGATCGGTCATGGTGATGGAGCGCATCACGGGCGTGCCGATCTCGAACCGCGAGGCCCTGGTGGCCCACGGTGTCGACCTGCGCAAGCTCGCCCACAACGGCGTGGAGATATTCTTTACGCAGGCATTCCGCGACGGGTTCTTCCATGCCGACATGCATCCCGGGAACATCTTTGTGTCGTTCACCGGCCAGTACCGCGCCGTGGACTTCGGGATCATGGGCACACTGAGCGCGGATGACAAATACTATCTCGCCGAGAACATCCTGGGCTTCCTGAACCGCGACTATCGCAGCATCGCCGAGGCCCATGTGCGCGCCGGCTGGGTCCCGAAGGGGACGCGCGTCGATGAGCTCGAGGGGGCAATCCGCACGGTGTGCGAGCCGATCTTCGCAAAGCCCATAAAGGACATCTCATTCGGCCGCCTGCTCATGAATTTGTTCCAGACCGCGCGCCGGTTCAACATGGAGGTCCAGCCGCAACTCGTGCTTCTTCAGAAGACCCTGTTCAACATCGAGGGACTCGGGCGCCGGCTCTACCCCGATCTCGACCTATGGATCACGGCCAAACCGTTCCTGGAGCGCTGGATGCGCGAGCAATTGGGCCCGCGCGCAGTGTGGAATGCGGTGCGCAAGGAGTATCCGAACTGGATCCATATCCTGCCCGAGATCCCGCGCTACCTTGGCACCACCCTGAGACAGGCCAAGGACGGGGAACTCTCGGTGCGCGCGCAATCGGATGAGATCGAGCGCCTGGCGCAGGACATGCGCGTGCGCCATCGGCGCATCATGATCGGCCTGCTCGGCGGGGCCTTGCTGGCCGTGGGCCTCGGGGTCTTTGGCGTGACCCACCCGGGGTTCGTCGCCCGCTATCTCGACGTCATAGAGATCGGGGTCGGGGCGCCCGGGTTTGTGTTGCTCGCGTGGTCCGTGCTCGATCTCGGACGCCGGCCGCAATGAGCGGCGCCCCGCCCGGCGGCGAGGCCATGCCGCCCGGCCGTCAGAAATCGTAGCCGAGGCGCAGGCCGATGACCGGCCAGAACCGGTAGGAGCTCGCGCGGGAGTTGGCGCTGGCCTGGGCGGCGGCGACATCGGAGGCCAGGGTGGGGTTGCCGGTGGGGTTACTTGCGCGCAGTTGGACATCGGGGCTACCGGTAAAGAGCACACCGACATCAAACCCCATTGAGAAGCCGGGATGGCGGGCGGCCTTGCTGCCCCAGCCTATGCCGAGATAGGGCGCGATGCGCCGGTAGGTCATCGTGCCCGTAAAGGTGCCAACCTCGGCGCCTGGATAGCCGGCCCCATTGATCACGTAGGTCCCGGTGGGATCGAAGGAGTAGGCGGACACGCGGTTCTCGTTGACCATGGCCCCGCCGGTGATGCGGAACACCCCCGCGAACGGATAATAGTTGAGCAGCACCGGTATGGTCTGGAGGCGCAACGTGGCATGGTAGGGGATGCTGTTGTTGGAGCTCGTATAGGTCCCCGCGCGGCTCTCGCTTAAATGGTTGATACCCACCGCCAGGTCCAGGGTCCCCGGGATGAGGGCCGTGGACACCTGTACGCCAAGCCCCAGAGTCGAGGCCCCGATCGAGACATTGACCGGTTGGGCGTGCGCCGGGACCGCCATCACTGCACCCACGAGCGCCACCACGATGCCCGCACCCCGCCCCCGAAACAGCCTGGTCATACCGAATTCCTCCCCATTGATGTCTTCGTGTTTTTTGGATGGACGCACGACGCGCCCGGACGGCGGCCGTTCTCTTTCAGGATAGCAGGGGCAGGACCGAAGGGAAGGTCTTGACGCAAGAACGCAAGGCGCGGATCAGTGCGATGGGCCGCCACGACAGGATCGCCCCGCGGGCGGCGGGAGGCGGCCCTTAGGGGGCGGTTGGGGTCTTGGGGCCATCAGCCCCAGTCGAGACGCTTTGTGAAATGCGCGACACTCGGGCGCTCTTCGTACCCCAGCGAGGGATAAAAGCCGCGACGGTAGGAATCCCGTTCGCGGCTGTTCAGGACGCTGATACGGAAACATTTACGCGCCGCCGCCTCGCTCTCTATGGCCGCCATCAATCGCTTGCCCACGCCGCGATTGCGCGCCTCGGCGATCACGAAAAGCTCCGTCACATGGAGCTCGCGTCCGGCGAACAGGAGGTGCGTGACGATCTCCCCATGGACGTAGCCGACCACCATCTGATCGTGCTCGGCGACGAGCAACAGGGCGTTATCCTCGGTGATCAGCGCGCTCAGGCGCTGGCCCAGGGTGCTGCCATCGGCCTTGAAGGCCGGGTTCCAGCCGAGCTCCCGGTGCAGGTGCATGACCCCGGGAAGATCCGTGCGTTGCAGAGGACGAATCGTAATCGGCAAGGCATCCCGGACGGTCATATCATCACCCCTTGAATTGTCGATACACAGACAGCCCCCGGAGCAGGTCAAAGGCCTGGCGTAGCTGATAGTCGTCGTCGAGGAGTTTGCGGGTCGCGGGCGGGACGCTCGCCGCCTTGGCCTGCATCTTGGGCGGATTCGGATTGCTGAGGTGGTTCGGAAGGTCCACCTCACGCAAGAAATCGTTGCTGCCGCTTGGCACGAACTTCCCTTCATGGACCACGATGTTCGGCGTGATCCCGAGATTTTGAATGGAGCGCCCATTGGGCGTGAAGTATCGGGCCGTCGTCAGGCGCAGCGCGCCGCCGTTACTCATGGGCATGATGGTTTGCACGCTGCCCTTGCCGAAGGTCCTCGTGCCCATGATGATCGCGCGCCGGTTGTCCTGCAACGCGCCCGCCACGATCTCGGCGGCCGATGCCGATCCGCCGTTTACCAGTACGACCATGGGGGCCCCGTGCAAGAGATCAGGGCCATGGGCATGAAAGACGACGTCCGAGCTCGGGATGCGGCCGCGCGTGCTGACAATGATGCCGTGATTCAGGAAGTCATCGCAGACCGCGACGGCCGCGTTCAATACGCCGCCGGGGTTGTCGCGCAGGTCGAGCACCAGGCCCTTCAAGGGGGCATGGTTTTCCGCCTGCAGGTGCTGTAGGGCACGCGTCACGCCCTTGCCGGTCGCGCCCTGGAATTCCGAGATGCGCAGATAGCCGTAGCCGGGTGCAAGCAACCGGCTTGCCACGCTGTGGATCTTGATGATCTGGCGGCGCAGGTGGAAGGTGAGCGGCCGACTCACCCCCTTGCGCAATACCGTGAGCACAACGGTCGATCCCGGGCGCCCGCGCAGCAGGTGCACGGATTTGCGCAGCGACAGTCCCTGGATGAAGGTCCCGTCGATGCGCACTATAAGGTCACCGGGGCGAATGCCGCTGCGTCCTCCCGGGGTCCCTTGTATGGGCGTCACGACCTTCAGAAAGCCCTTGTATTCAGTCACCTCAAGGCCCACACCCCCGAAACGTCCGGTGGTATCGACCGTGAGATGACGGTATTGGCGGGGGTCGAGGTACTGGGAATGGGGGTCGAGGTTGTCGACCATACCGCGCAAGGCGTTATCGATCAGCTTGTGGCTGCTGACCGGGACCACGTACTCGGCCTTGACGATGTTATAGACCTCGGCGAAGGTGCGCAGTTCGCGCAGCGGGAGATGCGCGAGCGTGGCGCGCTCATGCGCAGCGCGCTCGGCCTGCACCGCGCGCTCGACCGTCAGGCCGGCCCCCAGGAACACACCGGCCAATAGGATGACGGCATAACGCGCCACGCTCTTCTTCATCGCCAAAACCTCCTCAAATACCCCGACAACCCTCTCATCGCAATCCGGGGCCGCCTCAGGGAGGGAAAGGGGATCACGGCCCTCAACGCCGCACCGAACCGGGCTTGAGTTGCTATGGTGGGTTCCTGCTGCTGGTGACCTTAGGGCATCGCTCGCTTCACGGACCACGCGGCCCGCAACGGGCGCGTCCTGCCCTGAGCAGACCAAACAATAGCAGATTCTCCACCGAAAACCAGGGACCGCCGCGCCGCTTGCGCCGCGCACACCCGGGCCTTGGGGCCCCGCCCCGCAAAAAAGCGGTCGTTTGCGACCCGGCCCAGGGCGACCCTGCGCACCTCATCAATGCGCAAGCCAGGCCAGGGGGTCGAGGGGTTGGCCATCATGGCTGATATCGAAATACAGCCCCGGTCGCGAGAACCCGCCACTATCCCCCACCGTGGCAATGACCTCGCCCGCGGAGACGACGTCGCCGACCCGCTTTAGCAGGGTCTGGTTATGGCCATAGAGGGTCATGAATCCGCCGCCGTTCTCCACTATCAACAACAAACCGTAACCACGCAACCAGTTCGCATAGACCACGCGTCCGGGGAACACGGCGCGGACATCCTCACCGAAGCGACCCGGGATGAGTACCCCCTCCCACCGGCCGAGGTGCCCTGGCGCGCGTGCCATGCGCAAGCTCGAATAGCGGGCCGGGATCGGCATCGGCAGGCGCCCGCGAAAACGGGCGAACGGCCCCACGAGCTGTGGTATGGGGCCTGGCACCTTGGGCAGACGCCGCAAGCGGCGCACGAGGGTGCGCAGGCGCTGCGCGCGGCGGCGCAACGCGAGCAATCGCGCATGGCCGCTCTGCGCCTGGCGGTCGAGCCGGCGCAGGGCCCGGGCCCTGCGCGCAAGCGCGACGCGGAAACGCTGGGCCTGGGCGGCGGCGACCTGCGCGCGCGCGCGCCACTTTCTGGTCTCGGCGGCGGCCGCGACCAGGGTCTGGTGGAGCGCCGAGGCGGTGTTCTGCAGGGCCATAAGACGGTGGCCGCGCGCGCGCAGGACATAGCCGTAGTACATCATCATGCGCGCCAGGAAGCGTGGGTCCTTCTGGCTGAACAGCAGCTGGACCGCGCCCTCGCGACCGGCGGCCTCGGCCGCCACCGCCTGGC
>JAJZZU010000083.1 GCA_021797365.1 Pseudomonadota bacterium
GCCGATGGATACGGCCAGCAGCGCGATCTCACCCTCGACGTCGGCCGCGAATGCGCCGGCGAAGGCGGATGTCAGGTCAAGATGGTCCCAGATCGAATGATCCGGGATGCGTGTGTCGGCGGGCAACAGTTTCCATAGTTCACCGAGCTTGCCGAACCCTTCGTCCTCTGTGAGTTCCGGTCCGAAGCGCCAGAATGCGAGCAACGTCCTGCGCAAGTCCCGCGTGGATTCATCCTGCGCGCCCAGCGTGACCAGAATTTGCGAGAAATGCTTGAAGCTGCGCTCCTTGATGTCATGAATGTCCGTTTCGCTAAGGCCGCCTGGCAGTTTGTACTGCTCTCCGGTTAGCGGGTGAATCAGCACTGGGTCTTTCGCCCAACGCACTTGGGCCCAGTCGGCCACCTTGAGCGTCTTTCGGTTGCCGCTTGCCGTCGTGACGGTGATTTCCTGCATCGGCCACTGCGGTCGATCAGCGGCAGCCGCCCACCAGTCGGCACGCTGGACGTGGCGGTAGATGGAAAGCGGCAGGCCGTTCTTGAAGATCACCCGCGATAACACCTCTTCGTTGTCCGGGTCGATGTGCTCTGGCGGCTGGTCGAGGCCGAGTAGCCGCTTTAGCACATGTGAGGTACCGCCTTCATGCCCTTCCGGATCACGCAACAGCACCAGCGCCTTTTCTGCCGGGTCATGAATGCGAGCGGCGAGTTTTGTTTGCCACAGGATATCGTTATTCATGGTTGCTCCGAGTGGCGGACGAGGGTAGTTGATGCATCAAGCGCTTTGAAGACCGCCGCCCAGGCTCTCTGAATTTGTTCCGGTGTCATAGATTTCCCGCTGTCCGCAGGTATCCGATGCGGCATGGCAAAAACGCGTACGCTAAGATGCCCCTGGCTATTGGATATAACCTTCCAACGCAACGGGCTCGGCATTCGCCCGGTACCGGCAAAGCCGAGCGCAGGACGCAGGTCATCCCGTACCGTCTTGAGTGCAGTGCGGATCGTGCGCCGCTCACTCGCCAACGCGCGCATGGCTTTGTCCCAGCTTGGATAACTATTACGGCTATACCAAATACAAAGGCCGCTTTGGTCTCTGGCTAACGACATGGCCCAGTCATGCGCCAAACATTGCTCGATAGGCCGCGCGAGCGAAGCGAGTTCCCAGGCGTTAAGCGGCGTGACCTCGTGAAGGTCAAACGAACCCCAGCCGCCACGACTGCGGCTGCCGGCCTGACCAAAGGCATGAATCAGCCGAATCGCCATGCTGATTCGCGTCTCGTGCTGCTCGGGGTAGGCAATGCGTAGAAGCCGCTGACCCTCACCCTCATTCGGCTTGATGCCGCTTTTATCAGGTTGGCGTGCGCCGCGCCTGACGAGACCGAACCAGGCATAACTGGTCGATATATCCATTGGCAAAGGTGCAACGCCCCGTTGCGAGCCTAGTTTCCAAATATTCGTTCCGTTAGCGTCAATGCCATCCAGCCTCATGCGTACCTGACTCTTGCGTGCTGCAAGCTTGTTGCCTTTATCATCGTGGTCGCTCTCTAGCCAGGCATGGCCAAATAACAGCCCCTCCTCCTGCCGCATATCAGCAATATCCACGTCAAAATTGTGATCCGCGGCATACGCCACCCGCCACCACTGCCGCAGCAGTGCCTTGAATGGCGGCGTCCGCCACTGCCCGACCTGTTCAGCGTTACCAAGGAATGCGGGGGTGATAAACCGGACCGTGTATTCGAGTTTCTTCATCATATACTCTCCACGGAGTAATTATTGTCGTGCGCGGCGCCTTTCCGTTGCCTGACAAACTTGCCGTTACGCATCGTTGTCCTTCAAAAGCTCGACGTCGTCGAGCGCAAGTGCTGGGATTTCGGGTAGTTGCGAGCCAATGATGCCGGCGAGCGCCCCGTACATGCCGGTGGTGCTGCCGATAACGCGCTCGATCTGCTTTTCGCGCTCCGCCCAGTGTTTCATCATGGCGCGACGCTCCCGGTCGAGCTGCCCGCGCATGGCGGTGAAGGCCTCGACGATGGTCTCCACGCGGTGGCGGAATTCATCGCCGGCCAGATAGGCATAAAGCATCTCCATCTTCTCGTTCTTGCCCTGCGAGGCGGCGCGGGCAAAGGCGACCTGCTGGAGCTGGTCACGCAGGGCCACGGCAAGCGCCGGGTAATGGGTGAGATCGCACACCCACACGCCGTCCATCCGCGCGAAGCCGCGCACGCCGTCAGGCAGGGCGACACTCACAAGAACGGCAAGGGCGGCGCCCGCCGCGCGCTGGTCGGCCTTGAGCTTGTCGAGCCACGCGGCCTGCCAGTGCTTGGTGTTCTTGACTTCCCAGACCAGCGCCCCGCAGGGGTTGAAGGCCCCATCGCGTACCTCGTGAATGAGGTCCGCGCCGCTCATGCCCTTGGGAACAGGGCGGATCGCATCCTGCGGAAACTGGCGCTCCAAGGCCTCCTGGATATCGATCTCCAGGACCTCGCCCTGCATCTCCTGTGAACCCTGCTCGCTCTTGCGCTTCAAATCGTCGATGACCTGCTTCATGCCATCGATCTGCTTTTCTTTTTCCTTGAGCTTTAGATCCTGCTCCTGCCCCAAGGTATGACGCACGACCTGCTCCCACTCGGCCTTCTTGGCACCCAACTGCCGAGCCACCTCGAGATCGAGTTCCCGGGCACGGGCCTCCAGGGCCTCGGCCTGCTGGCGCAGGGTGAATTCGGCTTTCTCAGCGATCTGACGCTTCCCTTGCTCCTCGGCAAGCCGCGCCTCCAGACGCTCGCGCTCGAGCGCGGCATCGGTCTTTGCCTTGTGTTCGGCCTCGGCAAGCCGGGCCTTCAGGGTGGCCTCGGTCTCACGCCGCAGCCGCTCCTCGACCTCGAGCCGTGCCCGCTCCACGACCTGGGCCTGGGCACGCTCGAGTTCGCGGGCCTTTTTTAATGACTCGATCTCGCGGGTCTCGGCCGCATGGGCCTTCTGGCTCGCACCCTCGAGAAGCTGGTTCAAGGTCTCGATCTGCGTGGACACCGCGTGCTCGGCGTGCGCCCGCGCCTCCGCAACCGCGGCCTTCAGTCGCGCCTCATGTTCGGCCTCCAGCCCCGCATGCCACTGCGCGGTGAGCGCCTCGCTCAAGGGAAATTGATTCCCGCAATGCGGGCAGGTTACCAGGGTGTCGGTCATGGCGTCTTACTCTCCGCGGTCGGAATAGAGGCCATTGTCGCACCCGGCGGATACGCGCCGCCGGCCCCGCAAACTTGCCGAGCTAACCGGCGACCGGACCTCTCATGCGCCCCCCAATCCCCGCCTGGACCGGCGCATCGGTTGCGATTGACTACTCTCTTGCCTTTTGTGGGTGATGCGGAGGAATCGCGGCGCATGCCCCTTCGGGAAAAGAGGTCGCGAGCGGCCGGCACGCCGATATCCCTGATCTTGCGGAAACAACACACCTGAGACAAATGCGGAGGGTGCGCCGCCACGCCCTGGATTCCCGTGCGCCTCCCGGCCCCCGACCACGGGTCGCATCCGTGAAGCGCAACGAGGAGGGCGCGTGGCTTCATGGTGACTCGCTCATCCGGCGCCCATGATATTCTTGCGGGTCCAGGGTATCCGTCACGGCGATGCGATAGCCTCCAAAGCCCATGGTCGTCAGATGGCCGGCATGAACCCACCGTCCGAGCCATACATAAGGCCATAAGGCGGCCGGCATGTCGTCCGGTAAGGCCGCCACACCGACAATGCCTCCGATACGCATCAGTGCCTTCTGGCGCGAGGAGTAACGCCCCTCCTCCTTCCAGTGAAGTCGTCGTTCCCCCAACTCCACGCCACGCGCCAAGGCCATGAGCGCCGCAAAATCAGTTTCGAGCGGCGCCTCCCCATGAAACTCCATGAGCATCGAGATGCGCCGCAACAGGCTTCCGAAGAGATCGGCGAACGCGAGCGCTTCGGCGGCGACAAACCGGCCTTCGCGCTTGACGCGCAAGGGGGTCTCGAAGATCAGGCTTGCACCCGATAAAGGCATGGCGAGGTTGTCTGGGGTCTTTGGTCCTGCCGCGGACAGGGCCTCGCCCGGCGCGTAGATGCGCGCGCCCGGCGCGCTGGGTCCGGCCATGGACTCCTGAACCACTTCGGCAAGCACCAATCGGCCGCGACCGCGCCCGATGCCATGCTCGGCGCCACGCGTGAGGGCATGGATCAGATACGGGAGGTGCTGGTTGCCGCGCCCGACGAGGGTCAGACCGATGGCCACGGCCTGCCCGGGGGCGATGTTCTGACCATCGCAACTGCGGGTGTCCAGGATATATGGGTGCGGCACGGTGCGGTAGCGGCGCATCTTGCGACTTGCGCGTGGTGGCGGTGTTTCGAAGATGTAGGGGTAACTGCAGGAATACTGGAGAAGACAGCCGGCACACACCGGCGCGCGTGTCACGCATACGGCTCGCTTCAGGGCATGCCCCAGAACACCCCTCCAGGCCGATCCCGCCATCGCCGGGAACGCCACCGCGTCCTCTGCGACAAACGAGAAACGGTAGCGCGCGATCGGTAGCGCGGGGACTGGGAATTGCGCGGATTCCGCCTCTTTCGGCGACAACGTCGTGCTCATCCCCCCCTACCTTATGAATTTATAATTCGAGCGGCATTATCGAGGCGGTACGCCCAATAGGCATACATTAGTCTCAGGGGCCAACTGTCGCAAGGACCGGGACCCATAATACGGTCACATCCCTGAAACCACATGCGCAAGCGCGGCATCCTGCGTCCCGATACCGCCCATGGGCCGCCGGGATCTCGTAGGGCGGAGGCGCTTGCCGGCGCCTCCGACGAACGGGGTCCTTTCGCATGATATCCACGGTGCGCGGGAACGTTCGGCGCGGCCGCAAGACCCTCGTCACTCCCAACCTCGTCTCTCGATCTGATCGGGGGACAGTGGCAAGCGATAGCGCCGCGCGCCCCGCGCGCCTTCCTGCTGGATCAGATAACGCGCCGCGGCAGCCTCGGTCAACGCCTCCCGGAACGCGCCCTTGATGCGACTCAAATGCGGCTCGAAGTAGCGGCCGATCACGTCGGGGTCGCCCTTGCAGGTCGCAAGCGCCCTTTCGGCCCTCTCATAGGCGCCGCCGGCCGTACCCAGCATCCTTCCCAGGCCATCCAGGAATTCGCCGGGCGCCTCCGGATCATCCCATCTCACGTCCGGGATACCGTCACAGACGCGCGAGGCAAACCACGACAAGACCGCGATCTCGGTCGGTTTCAGGGGGATGGGCTCATCATCCGCCCAGACACCGCCCTCGCCTGGCGCGAGCACCAGCCGTGGCGGGAGGGTGGCGCGCGCGGCCGCCGTCACCGCCGCGGAAAAGGTGATATGCCCCTCCGACAACCGCCGTGGCTGCCCCATTCGTAACCGTACGAACGGGATGTCGGCAAGATCGATCACGGCATTGCGGCAGTCGTAGGCCACATCCTTGCCGCCCTGGGTCACATGGACCGCATGCTCATAGGGTGTCGGGTAATAGAAATCGCGGTTGTTCTCGTAAGGCGCGCTGACAAGGACATGCGACAGCCGGTCCTGTTCGCGACCCAACAAGGACAGGGCGTATCCCAGGTAATAGCCCATGGTCTTGCGGCCGCCGGCGATCGAGACGTGTAAGGCGCTATTGGCATCGGCGGTAAGATCGCGGACCTGTTCGGTGATGAAGTCGGCGGCGCGCGTGTTGTCCTCGGGGCTACGGATATCGTCCATGGCCTCGCCCGTGGCCGTGGGGATGACCAGGATATTCTCGGGCCCGAAGGCGATCTCGGGCAGGTGATAGTCCGCGCGCAGGCGGTGGAACCAGCCGATCTGTTGCGACAGGAGATTGAGACGAGCGTGCTCGGCCCCCTGACGGGTCGTGATGATGCGCACCTCGGTCGGCACAAAGGGGTTCGTCGCCTGCACGGCAAGGGCATACAGCGTTTCGGTCAGGACCTGGGGCGAAAGCCCGGTCACGGCAAGCAAGATGCGGCGGGGATAGTCATGAGGTTTCATGGCGCTATTGTCGTTCACGCGGATATCCTGGTGTTGAACGGCAAGATTGTGAGCGGCCGGGGCATGTCGGGCAAGGTGGCCTCCAGCCAAGACCGGGCCGCCACGACCCCGTACATCCTACAAATGGCGGGCGAGGGCCGATGGCGACCGAATCACGTGGCGACAGCTTAGGTCCCGGCCGCCGGCCGTGGTACGCCCATCGTTCCGGCTCAAGTTTTCCGGGGGGCTGGGCCCATTTCGGCATCCCGGATGCCGACCCACGTCGCATACACCCGCGGACGTGTATGGGTTTGGCCGCGCCGCCGTTGCGTACGGCACGCGCCGGCGCGATACTGCGGTTATGAGCAAAGGGCCCCTGGACACGATTGGTCTTCCGGCACGCGACCGTCACGCGCTCGTGGCGCGCGCCCGCGCGCATTCTCGGATCCTACGGGATGCCTGCAGGACCCGCCTTGTCCCCCCTTTGGCTGCGGCCCTCGAGGCCAAGCGCATCTGGCTGTTTGGTTCGGTGGCGCGTGGCGAGGCGACGGAAGGGTTCACAACTGTTGCTATGAACAGGGAACTTTATAGAGATCCATGTTGTCCTATTGTCCATGAGACTAAGCGCATGGGCAAAGACACAGGGTGTGACCTATCGCACCGCATGGGAATGGTTTAAGAACGGGACCATGCCGGTGCCCGCGCACCAGTTATCGACGGGCACCATTCTGGTAGACGTGCCAGAGACGCCCACTGGCAGAACGGTGGTGTATGCGCGGGTCTCCAGCCATGACCAGAAAGCGAACCTGGATGGACAGGTGGCCCGTTGTGTGACTTTCGCCAACGGGCGAGGTCTGGCGGTGAGCGAGACCGTCACCGAAGTAGGTTCCGGCATGAACGGACATCGGAAGAAATTGCTGCGCCTGCTGGGCGACAGCACGGTGGAACACATCGTCGTGGAGCACCACGACCGACTCATGCGCTTCGGTGCCGAATATGTTGAGGCGGCTCTGGCCGGACGTGGCGGAAAACTGCTGGTAGTGGATGAGTCCGAACTCAAGGACGATCTGGTGCAAGATATGATCTCAGTGCTGACCTCATTCTGCGCCCGCTTATATGGTCGCCGGTCTGCGAAACATCGTGCACAAAAGGCAATAGCGGTCATGGCGGCAGGCGGCATGGACCCCGTCACGGGGGTGGAATGATCACGCTACATACTCGCATTACGCGTATTAAGCCGGAACAGGATACGGCGTTATCCACCTATGCGGAGCGGTTCAACCAGGTTGCGCATCATCTGGCTGCGGATATGGCCACAGGGCAGCGCACGGGAGCCTCATTCAAAAACGCCTATCTTCGTCGGTTCGATATAACCGCCAGACAATTCAATGCCGTGCGTCAGTATGTAGAAGGTCTGGCGACCAATCGGGTGGAGAACCTCAAAAACCAGGAAAACACCCTGACTGGTAAAATTGTGGCCACGCAAAAACTCCTGCAGAAAATCGAAAAGCAGATTACCAAAGCTCGGAAAGCCGGTGAATCTCCAGAAAACACTCAGCGTCTCGAAAATCGTCTGCACCAAAAGAAACGGAAGATGGGCAACCTGCTGGAACGGCAATCCAAAGTGATCAAAGAGATGCGTCGACCCTTCGCTTCCGGGATATGTTTTGGCGGAGGGTCGCTGTTTTGCAAGCAATACCATCTGGAGGAAAACGGTTACAAGGACCATGCGGAATGGTTGTCCGACTGGAAGAGTGCGCGTGTCAGTCAATTCATGGTCTTGGGATCAAGGGACGAGACCAGTGGCTGTCAGGGTTGTGTGGCCCGCATTCAAGAAGATGGCGCCTTTTTGCTGGATTTGCGCTTACCTGGAGAAGAGGGTGAGCGTGTCAGCATCGGACCGCTGCGCTTTCCCTATCAGCAAGAAAAATTGCGCTCGGCCATCATGGCTCATGCGGAGTTATCCAAGAAAACATTGCCTAAAAAGACCTTTACCTCAAAGAATGGAAAGTCCTATTCGCGCATTGTCTATCCAGACCCTCTAAGCGCGTTATCCTGGCGCTTCCAGCGGGACAGGAAGGGTTGGCGGGCGCTGGTGAGTTTCGATGAGCCGCAAGTGGCCGTGACGACCAACGCAAAAACGGGCGTACTGGCCGTGGACCTGAATGTGGATCATCTGGCCTGGGCGGAACTGGACCGGTTCGGCAATCCGGTGTCAACGGGAAGCATTCCCTGCGTCACTTACGGAAAGACGACGGAGCAGGCGGCAGCCGTCATCGAATCTGCCGCCATTGCACTGTCGAATCGTGCAAAGCGGACCGGCAAGTCGCTGGTTCTGGAGAATCTGGATTTTTCTAAAAAGAAAGGGCAACTCACCGAAGTAGACGGCGTGCGGTATGCGCGGATGTTGTCCAGTCTGTCTTACAGAAAGATTCACAATGCCATCCGTGTTCGTGCCGTCAAGGATGGGGTAGCGGTCAAAATGGTGAACCCGGCCTATACATCGGTATTGGGCCGTTTGCATTGGGCAGATCGCTATGGCTTAACGGTCCACGAAGGGGCGGCAGTAGCGATTGGCCGTAGAGAATTGCGTTTGCGGGAAGTCCCGGCGCATCGTGTGGTGCATGGAGAGAACGTCTTCAAGGCACCGGACGGTAGGAATGGTCATGTCACCCTGGCCGCACCCGTGCGGAAGCGGTCCAGGCATGTATGGTCGTACCTTAGCCAGGTCAACCGTAAACTCAAAGCGGCGCTTGCAGCGCAGCGCGAGGCGAGAAAACTCGACCCTCCCGGGCACGCGGTATCGGACGCAAGGAAGATATCAAACGCCCCGGTTGTGGCGGTGGCTTAGGTCGCCCTTTGTGCTTGCCGGTGGGATCCCGGCACGCGAATCG
>JAJZZU010000084.1 GCA_021797365.1 Pseudomonadota bacterium
AACGACTCATGGGAATTCTTGCTCCTATGCGAATGATTCGACGCGCAGGCGCCGGATCTTGCCGGTGACCGCAGACAATGCCGCAATGCGCGCAATGGCCTCGTCGATCTGGGCTTCGCGTACACCGTGAGTCAGGAGGATCACCGGCACGGTATGGGCGCCAGGCTCAGGGGGCTTTTGCAGGATCGCCTCGATGCTGATGCCAAGATCGGCCAGTATGCGCGTGATGTCGGCAAGCACACCGGGCCGATCCTCGGCCTCGCAACGCAAATAGCAGGCGGTGGTCACATCCGCCATGCCCAATATCGGGCCATCCGACAACGCGTCGGGCTGAAAGGCAAGATGCGGTACGCGCAGCTCGGGATCGGTCGTGAGCGTGCGCACCACATCAATGATATCGGCGACCACCGCCGATCCCGTCGGTTCGGCGCCGGCCCCCGGGCCGTAGAATAGAGTCGAGCCCACGGCATCGCCGGACACCAGGATGGCATTCATGACCCCGTCGACGTTGGCGATGAGCCGCTTGTGAGGGATCAATACCGGATGAACGCGCAGCTCTATGCCGTCTGACACGCGCCGCGCGATCCCGATATGTTTGACGCGATACCCGAGCTCGGCGGCATAGGCGATGTCCGCGGATTCGAGATCGCGTATGCCTTCGATATGCACCTGCGCAAACGCAAGCGGTATACCAAAAGCGATGGCAGCGAGGATGGTAAGCTTATGCGCGGCATCGATTCCGTCGACATCGAAATGAGGATCAGCCTCCGCGTAACCGAGCTCCTGGGCCTGCGCCAGTGCCGTGGCGAATTCGGTGCCATGTTCGCGCATCTCGGTCAGGATATAGTTGCAGGTCCCGTTGATGATGCCGGCGACCCCGCGGATACGGTTGCCGGCGAGCCCCTCGCGGATCGCCTTTATGATCGGGATCCCACCGGCCACCGCTGCCTCAAAGGCCACCACCACACCCCGTGCGCGCGCGGCCGCGAAGATCTCGTTGCCGGCGGTGGCAATCAAGGCCTTGTTGGCGGTGACGACATGCTTACCCTTGGCAATGGCCGCCAGGATGTAGGAACGGGCCGGCTCGATGCCGCCCATGGTCTCGACCACGACCTCTATGGTCGGGTCGTCCAGGATCATGGCGGCATCCGTGGTGATGAGCCCCTCGGGCACCGCCTGCGCGCGGCGCTTGCCCGGGTCGCGCGTCAGGATCTTCACGATCTCTATGCCGCGCCCAGCACGGCGCGCGATCTCATGGGCGTTGCGCGTCAATACCGCGACCGTGCCGCCGCCCACGACCCCGAACCCCAAAAGGCCGACACGGACCGCCTTCACAACGCTTCCTTCGCCGGCATGCCGGCACGCCGCAAAAGGTCGCGGATGCTGCGCACCGCCTGACGCGTGCGATGCTCGTTCTCAATGAGACCGAAGCGCACATAATCGTCGCCATATTCGCCAAAGCCAATACCGGGCGACACCGCCACCTTGGCCTCGAGCAGGAGCTTTTTCGCGAACTCCAGCGACTTCATCTCCCGGAACGGCTCAGGGATCCTGGCCCATACGAACATCGTCGCCTTGGGTACGTCCACCTCCCAGCCGGCGGCCTTCAGGCCGTCGCACAGGACATCGCGACGGCTCTGGTACCGGTCGCGGATCTCGCCTACACACTCCTGTGGCCCCTCGAGCGCGAGAATCGCGGCGATCTGGATGGGCGTGAACATGCCGTAATCGAGATACGACTTCATACGCGCCAGCGCCGCCACCAGCTCGCGGTTACCGCACATGAAGCCCACCCGCCATCCCGGCATGTCATAGCTCTTTGACAGCGTGAAGAACTCGACGGCGACCTCCATGGCCCCAGGTACCTGCAGGATCGATGGGGCCTTGTAGCCGTCGAACACGATATCGGCATAGGCAAGATCGTGGATCACGTATATGCCATGATCCCGCGCCACTGCGATCACTTTCTCGAAGAAGTCGAGATCGACGCATTGCGCGGTGGGGTTGCTGGGAAAGTTCAAGACCAGCATCTTGGGCTTGGGCCAGCAGTTGCGGATCGCGCTTTCGAGCTCGGCGAAGAAATCGCCGCCGGGCACGAGCGGCACGTGCCGGATGTCGGCACCGGCGATCACAAAGCCATAGGGATGGATCGGGTAGCTCGGGTTAGGCACCAGGATCACATCCCCGGGCCCTGTGGTCGCGAGCGCGAGATGCGCCAGGCCCTCTTTTGAGCCGATGGTCACGATCGCCTCGCGATCCATGTCGAGCGTGACGCCATAACGGGTCTCGTACCAGTGGCAGATCGCGCGCCTCAAGCGCGGTATCCCCCGGGATACCGAATACCGGTGCGTATCACCCCGTTGCGCGGCCTCGCACAACTTGTCTACGATGTGCTGGGGCGTGGCGTGATCGGGATTGCCCATCCCGAAGTCGATGATGTCCTCGCCGCGCCGTCTGGCCTCGGCTTTCAGGTCGTTTACAATGTTGAAGACGTACGGCGGTAATCTCTTTATGCGGGGAAACTGATCCATACTCCACCTGGGGTGCCCGGACGGGCCGGCGGCGCGTCCGGCCGGTCCAGATGCCGTGAGAAGAGCGGCGCGCCAACCACGGCCGTTTGAACCGCGAACATACGGGCGAACCGCCGCCCTGTCAATGTCGATCGGAGGACTTTCGTGAAGATTCACCTGGATACCGGCGACGGGCGGCGTCTCATTCGGGGTTACGACCCGGGCCGACTGCGCATCGACGACCTCGTCTACGAACACAGCGTCATTCTCATGCCAGACGAGGTGGTCCCGGATTGGCGTCCCCGGCATTTCGGGGAGCTCAATGCCGCGAGTCTCGCGGAACTCGCTGCAGGCGCTCCCGAGATCATCCTGCTCGGCACCGGCGGCGTGCTGCGTTTCCCGCCTCCGGCATGGCTCGCCCCGTTTATGCAAGCCCGGATCGGTGTCGAATGCATGGACACCGCCGCCGCCTGCCGGACCTACAATCTCCTCATGAGCGAGGGGCGCCGGGTGGCTGCCGGCCTGCTGCTCGCAGACCCCCCGCCCAAACCGGCGCTATCGCCAGGACCGCGATGAGCGCCTAAAAAAGCGCGTCCATCGAGTAACCGCCCCGTTCGAGCATGCCGCGCAGGCGCCGCAAGGCCTCCACCTGGATCTGGCGGACGCGTTCGCGCGTCACGCCGATATCCGCGCCCACCTGCTCCAAGGTCGAGACATCGCGACCGTTCAGGCCGAAGCGCCGCTCCACCACCTCGCGCTGCTTCTCGTTCAACTCCGAGAGCCAGGCCGCGATCTGACCATGGAGGTCCTCGTCTTGCAGGATCTTCTCCGGGTTCGCGGTCTTGTCATCGGCGATGGCATCGAGCAGTGAGCGGTCGGGGTCGATGTCGAGGGGCGCGTCGACCGAGGCGATGCGCTCGTTCAAACCCATCATGGCGCGGACATCGGCGATCGGCTTGTCGAGCAGGAGCGCCACTTCCTCAGGCGTGGGTTCGTGGTCGAGCTTCTGGGCCAGATGGCGGGCGGCCCGCATGTAGATGTTGATCTCCTTCAGGATATGGACCGGCAGGCGTATCGTGCGCGTCTGGTTCATGATCCCGCGCTCGATCGTTTGCCGAATCCACCATGTGGCATAGGTCGAAAATCGGAAGCCGCGCTCGGGATCGAATTTCTCGACGGCGCGTATGAGCCCAAGATTGCCTTCCTCGATCAGGTCGAGCAGGGCCAGCCCGCGATTCATGTAGCGGCGCGCGATCTTCACCACGAGCCGCAGGTTGCATTCGATCATGTGATGGCGCGCCGACGTGTCGCCTTGCAAGGCCTTGCGCGCGTAATAGACCTCTTCCTCGGCCGTGAGCAACGGCGAAAACCCGATCTCGCGCAGGTAGAGCTGTGTGGCATCGGCCTGCGGACCGGCCGTGTCCTCGCTTTCACGCTCCGGGGCGCCCTCGGCCATCGCCGCCCCGTCACCGGCCCCCTCCAAGGCCTCCTCTGTGTCCGTCCCCTCAAGAGCTTCCGGCTCCGGTGCCTCTACTGTATTCTCGTCCAGTTCCGATTCGACCATGAGCGGTTGCACCTCTTTTTCTCGCTAGTGGTGTCTTACGGGCAGATAGCGCAGGGGGTTCACCGGAATTCCGCGCCGGCGGATCTCGAACTCGAGCTCCACACGGTTGGTACCGCTGTCCCCCATAATGGCGATCACCTCGCCTTGCCGCACCATCGCCCCCTCCTCGACCTTAATGCGCGCGTTATGCGCATACGCACTTAGGTACTCATTATTTTCTTTAATGATAATAAGCTTACCGTAACCAGGAAGTCTACTGCCGCGATAGACGACTCGCCCGGCGGCAGCGGCGCGTACCGGCTCCCCAGGGCGCCCGAGGATATCGATGCCGCGATTGCCCGGGCGACCGCTCAATGGGCCGCGCCCGAAGGTCTCTTTGACAACCCCGCGCGCCGGCCAAATCCAGCGCACCGCAGACACACGCATCCGCGGTTGCGCCGGCCGGCTTGGCACGCGCTGCGCGAGCGGCATCGAAAGAGGCCTTGAAGGGGGCCTGACAGGCCTTCCTGCAGGCGGCGGTGCGACCCTGGCACGCCGCGGCGCGCTTAACCTCAATCGTTCCCCGACTTCTATGCGGTAGGGTGCCGGGATATGGTTCCAGCGGGCCAGGGTCCGGTAGTCGTGGCCGGTCTCGAAGGCGATACTATAGAGGGTGTCCCCCGGCAGGACCCGGTAATAGCCGCGACCCCCGGCCAGTGCCATGCCGTCGTTATGGATAGGCGCGGGGATGCGGGCCACGCACCCGGCGAGCAGCGCAAGCATGCACCCAACGAGCAGGGCGCGGCGCATCCTTACACGATTCCGCCAGGGAGCAGTGGCACGAAATTGACCGCTTCGAGGCGCTCAAAGGACACGGCCGTGCCGCGCCGGCGATACAATAAGAGTTCCTGCCCGTCCCCACCCACCGGTACCACAAGACGCCCACCCTCCTTTAGCTGACTAAAGAGCGTGGTCGGGACCGTACGCGCCGCAGCGGTCACGATGATGGCATCGAACGGCGCCTCTTCCGGCCAGCCCTCGCAACCGTCGGCGTGACGGACGCTGATATTGGCGAGCCGCAGCATCTGGAAGCGCTGACGCGCGGCGCGCACCAGGCCCGCAATGCGCTCCACCGTATAGAGATGACCGGCAAGCCGCGCCAGCACCGCGGCCTGGTATCCGGAACCGGTCCCGATCTCCAACACCCTCTCGAGCGGTCCTGAGGCGCGCAGTGCCGCGGTCATGCGCGCCACGATGTAGGGCTGGGAAATGGTCTGACCGTGCCCTATCGGCAGGGCCGTATCCTCATAGGCGCGGCTTGCCAAGGCCTCGTCGACAAAGAGGTGCCTGGGGATCGCCGACAGCGCCGCAAGGGTCTGCTCATCGCGTATGCCCTGTTCGCGCAGCCGCCCTATGAGGCGCTCGCGGGTACGCGCCGAGGTCATGCCGGCGCCGGCGCGCGATTCCGCGCTCACAATGTCTCCCGGCACCAGGCCTTCAGGGCCTCAAGGGTGTTGTGGCGGGTGAGATCGGCATGCAGGGGCGTGATCGAGACATAGCCCGCGGCGATGGCATGAAAATCGGTGCCCGGGCCGGCGTCATCGGCGCTGCCCGGCGGCCCCACCCAATAGATCGGGCGCCCCCGCGGATCATGCGCGGCAATCACCGGCTCTGCCTTATGGCGATGCCCGAGACGGGTCGCCTCGAAGCCGCGCAGATCGCCATAGGCGACATCGGGCACGTTTACGTTCAGGACCGTGTCTGCGGGCAAGGTCTCGGGCGTCAATGACGCAAGCAGGCGTTCGATGACCGCCGCCGCGGTCGGGAAATGCACGGGATTGGGCGAGGCCAGCGACACGGCAACGGACGGCAAGCCGAGAAACCGCCCCTCCATGGCCGCCGCCACCGTTCCGGAATACAAGACGTCATCGCCGAGATTGCCACCGTGATTGATGCCGGCGATGACGATATCAGGCTCGTGCTCAAGGAGCCCTGTGATAGCGACATGCACGCAGTCGGTGGGCGTGCCATCGACAAAGAAAAACCCGTTGGCGGCGCGCGCCACGCGCAACGGCCGCAACAGGGTGAGCGAATTGCTCGCCCCGCTGCGGTCACGATCCGGTGCCACCACGGTGACCTCGGCGGTGCGTGCGAGATGCACAGCGAGGCATCCGAGGCCGGCGGCCATATATCCGTCATCGTTGCTGATCAATATCCGCTTCACGGCTCACTGCACATGCGGCAAGGGGGATAACCACTGGGCCACGAACGTCTGGCTCATGGTCGCACCCAGATGCTGGGCAAAACGGGTCACAAGCCCCTCCTTCGGTGAAAAGTCCACGATACGAGGTGCGTTGAAGAGATGCCGGGCCACCTGCCCGACAGTCCCGAATCCATCGATCAGACCCAATTGGCGGGCCCGATAACCTGTCCATATCAAACCACTGAAGAGTCCGGGATGCGGACGCAGGCGTGCCCCCCGGCCCTTTTTCACGGCCTGAATGAATTGCGCGTGGATCTGCGCCAGCATCTTCTCGGCAAACGCCTTGTGGGCCTTGGTGAGCGGCGAGAACGGGTCCAGGAAGTCCTTGTTGGCGCCGGCCACCAAAAGCCGCCGCGTGACACCGATCTTATGCATGAGTCGCGTGTAGCCGAACCCGTCCATAAGCACGCCGACCGAGCCGACCAGGCTTGCGGGGTTGGCATAAATCCGGTCGGTGGCCACCGCCACGTAATAACAACCGGAGGCGCACAAGTCTTGGACCACAGCATACACCGGGGTGTGCGGATAGCGCCCCCGCAACCGCCAGATCTCGGCGTTGATGTCGCTTGCCTGTACCGGACTGCCGCCGGGGCTGTCGACATCGAGGATCACGCCCGCCGGATGCGCGGCGAAGGCATGGCGCAAGGCGGCGTCGATCGGGCGGGCGCTGGCCGGACCGCCCTCCTGAATGGTGCCGTCCATGCGTACCAATGCGGTAAACCGCCCGGCAAGCCCGGTGGCGCGCATCTGCGCCCCCTCGTAGCTCAAAAACAGTGCCACGATCAAGGTGATGACCAGAAAACGGAAGGCCAGCGTCCAGCGGCGACTGCGCCGCTGTTCGTGCAAGGCCGCAAACGCAAGTTTCTCGAGCGTCGCGCGCGCCCAGTCTTCGCTAAGCCCCGAGCGATCGTCCCGATCCGATCGCCCGTCGCGCCCCCCATCGTGCTTCGCATCGTTATTATCGCTCATCGCCCCCCTCCTCCACGACCACCATCCCCTCTTGTTCCCGGCAGGTCAGGGCCGCGAGGCCCCGATTCCGGCACGGCCCACCCAGGCAGCGGCCGTCGGCCGGATCATAGCGCGCCCCGTGCACGGAACACACCAGGACCTCCCCTCCGGAATCAAAGAATCGGCCTTCCTGCCAATCGAGCTCCAGGCCACGGTGCGGGCAGTGATTGCGATAGGCATGCACCACCCCGTGATGGCGTATGACGAAGGCCTCATCCCCGGACTCCAGGGCAAACCGCCGCCCGGGACCGCCGTCCTCCAGGCCATCGCTCCGGCACACGACTAGGACAGCCACGCGCACAGTTCCGGAAAGGTCTGGACGCACAACCGCGGTTTATGAATGCGCAATTCCACGGAATCGTGGACCCCATAGGTCACCGCCACACTGTCAATGCCGGCGCGCGCGGCCATCTCGATATCGTAGCTCGTATCGCCGATCATGAGCGCCTCCGCGGCCTCTACCCCAGTCTCCGCCAATATCTCGTGGAGCATGAGCGGATCAGGCTTGGAGCGCGTCTCGTCGGCTGAGCGTGTCGTGCAAAACAGCGCACGCGTCCGGCTTTCCTCAAGGGCCGCATCCAGGCCGATCCGTGACTTGCCGGTAGCCACCGCCATCCGATAGCCACGCGCGCGCAGGTCCTTGAGCCCGGCTGCGACCCCCGGAAAAAGCGGCGTGGGCGTGTCATTCAAACGCAGAAAATGCTCGCGATAACGGCTGGCGATCGCCTGGCGCCGAGCGATCGCCTCCCCGGGCAAGAGCCGCGCCAGGGCCTCCGCGACCCCAAGGCCTATGGTCTTGCGGATGGCCTCGTCGGTCAGCGTGCGCCACCCGCAGTCGTGCGCCGCGGCCTGAAAGCAGCGCACGATACGCTCCGCGGAATCCATGAGGGTCCCGTCCCAATCAAAGATCAGAAGTTCGTACGCCTTACCCATCAAGCGACTCCAGTACCCGCACGAGATCCTTTGGCAGCGGCGATTCGATATCCACGGTCTGACCCGTGGCCGGATGCGGGAATGACAGACGCGCGGCATGCAAAAACAGGCGCGCAAGACCCCTCTGCTTCCATGCGCCCGCGGCCTTGGGGTCCCCGTAGCGCTCGTCGCCGGCCACCGGGTTCCCGAGATAAGCGGCGTGCACGCGGACCTGATGCGTGCGTCCGGTGCCTAGGCGGACGTCGGTCAAGGTGGCATCGCGGAAACGTCGGCGCGGCGTAAAGTGCGTCTGCGCGGGCTTGCCGGCGGCATCCACGACCACCCGCCGCTCGCCCGTCTCGCGGCGCAAGAGCGGCGCGTCCACGGTGCGTGCGCCGCCCACCCACACGCCCTGCAGGAGCGCGACGTAGTGTTTGCCAAAGTGTCCGGAGCGCAAAGACTCGTGCAGACCCCGCAGCGCCGAGCGCCGCTTGGCGATCAAGAGGCAGCCGGATGTCGCGCGATCGAGCCGGTGCACGAGTTCCAGAC
>JAJZZU010000085.1 GCA_021797365.1 Pseudomonadota bacterium
CGCTGGGTGGCCTGGCGCGTGGCGGCGTCATTCAGCTCCGCCGCAGTCCGGCGGCTGCGGTTCGAGGCGCTCGCCACCTCTTGCGCCGTGGTATTGATGCGGTACACGACGTTACGCATCTCCTTTACGGCGTAGTTGATGGAGTCGGCGATGGCGCCCGTGATCTGCTCCGTCACCTGCGGCTGGATGGTCAGGTCACCGTCGGCGAGGTCGCCCATCTCATCGAGCAGCTTCAGGATCGCGTCTTGCGTCTCGCGGTTCTGGTTGGCGCTCTGGCGCGCCCGCATCCGCTCGTCGCCGACAAGTTTGCGCCCGAGCAACAAAAGGAACACGAGCGATAACCCCGCCAGGGCGTAACCGGCGTACTTCTCGAACCGGCGCTTATGCGAAAGCGCCATATAGCCCGCAACGAGGGCGCGGCTTTGCGCGAGCAGCTTGTTGCTGCTATGGAAGATCTTGGCACCCGCGCGCTGCGCGACGAACAACGGAGCGGCATCGGCCAGAATGCCTTGCACGCTGTCGTCCATGGCCGAGAAGGTACGCACGGCGCGCTCGAACTTGGCGTGCGTGACCGCCGGAAGCTCCGGTCCCAATTGCGTCTGGGTCTGCTTGAAGAGCTTCGTATCCTCACCGAATTCCGCGGCCGCCACGGCCGCCGCGCTGCCGCCTTCGGCGAACAGATTCACCTCCATCGTGATACGCTGGCTCAGCATGCCTTGACGCGCCGCAAGATAGATCAGATGAGGCGGCATATGGGCCCGCATGCCGCGCGTCACGATCTCATCCCACAAGGCGAGCAACATGGGCGCGGTCTGGTTCACCGTCGCCACATAGTCGTGCATCATGAGCGACGGCTCTTCCTCTTTTATGATCTGATCGACATGATGGCGCACGCCGAGCCAGGTGGTATTGAGCGCCATGAGCGCCGGCCGAACTATCATCGGGCTGGGCGGTATGCCGAGGCTTACGTTACCGTCCTTCAGACTGTCGATGATGTTCTGGTAGTCGAGACGCGCGCGCTTGAGGTCACTAAACGCGCTTTCCTCGCCGAGCATCGTCGCCGCCGCATCCTTCGCGATACGCTGCGACAACATGAGCAACTGGTCGGACTGCTCGATATACTTCGAGTCGCGATTGGCCTGCTGGGCCTCCGAACCGAACAAAATCGCGACCCCGACGAGCGACATGACCATCAACAGAAGCAGCACTGAGATGCCGGTCATGCTGCGGCCGACGCGTGATCCCTTCTTGCCGCGCTCGGCCTTGGCGCGTTTTTTGGGTGCCGGCTGCACCTCGACGAACCGTTCGCCTTGCCCGCTGCCCAAGGACGCCAGCTCTTCGGTCGGCTGATCCAAAACGACCCCCTTCTTTTTGGATAGTCTCGCCACCATAATCGATGTTCCTCGTTAACGTTCTTATATGCGCCCGATTGCTTGTCGTGCCGGCCTTAGGCCGCCACGTGCTTGAAAGTGAGGCTTTCCGTAAGCGAACGCAGATCAAAGACGCCCCATAACGTATCGTCCTGGGCATATGCGGTCTGCACATGCATAAGAACGGCGTTATCGAGCCCCGCGATGTCGCGCCGATCCCGCTCGGCATCGAAATGCTTTAATCCCAAGACCTCGTTGACCACGAGTGCCGTACTAAAATCGCCCACATGCATTACGAGCAGGCGCGCCTTGTCGTCCATGGGTACCGGCGCCTTGCCGAAGTATTCCGCCAGATCGATGATGGTCAGGAGCGAGCCGCGCACGTTGGCAACGCCCTTCACCCACCGCTTCGTACCCGGGACACGCGTGACCTCCGGCCGCACCAGCACCTCGGCGATCTGGTCGAGCGACACGAGCAGCGATAGGCCCGCCAGCCGGAATCCGAGGCCGCTCCACAAGGGTGCGGCCTGTGTCTGTTCCGGCAGACCCGGGGCCTGCGCCCGCGCCTCGGCCTGCATCCGCAGGAGGAGCGCGAACGCGCTATCCTGGGCGATATCGCTCACAGCGCCCGGATCTTGTCGAGCAGCACGCTTTCCACTACCGGCTTCACGATGTAATCCTTTGCGCCCTGGCGCAGGCCCCAGGCCTTGTCGGTCTCCTGCCCCTTGGTCGTGCAAATAATGATCGGGATGCCGGCGGTGGCCGGGCTCTTCGATATCGTCCGCGTGGCCTCGAACCCGCTCATGCCGGGCATCACCACGTCCATGAGGATCAAGTCCGGACGCATGGTCTTTAGCTTCTCCAGGCTTTCCTCGCCGCTTCTCGCCGTCGAGATCGTAAACCCGTTACGCCCAAGCATCTCCTGCAGGAGGTGCAGTTCGGTTGGCGAATCGTCCACCACCAAAATACTCTTAATCGCCATTCTTGCTTCTCTCCTCTCTATCTAAGGTGCCCAATCGCAGGACGTTGCGACCACGGACGGTTAGTGCACATGCCGGGCAATGACCTCCACCAGCTCTTCCTGGGTGAAGGGTTTGTTCACATGCTCCTCGGATCCGGCGATACGTCCGCGCGCCTTGTCGAACAAGCCGTCCTTACTGGAAAGCATGATGACCGGTATATGCTTGAAGTCTTTATTGTTTTTTATCAAAAGACAGGTCTGATAGCCGTCTAGCCGGGGCATCATGATGTCCACGAAGATGATGTCCGGCCGACGGTCGGTAATGACCGACATGGCCTCGAACCCGTCCCCCGCCGTGTAGACGTCGTAGCCCGCCTTCTTTAAAAGGGCCTCCGCCGTTCGTCGTATCGTATTGCTGTCATCGATTATCATAACCTTGATACTCACGGGAATCCTCGCCGCTACGTTTCGGACGGCCATTTTGGGCCGCTCCTGCGTGTCTTTCCGCACCCTCCTGATTTACTAGCATACGCTGGTCACGAAATCCATTTAACGGGTGGATAAAAATTTCTAGGCCGCCGGCCGCCCGGGACGCGGCCGGCATCGTGCGGCCGGCCCCCGGTCCCAGGAAAGTCCCGCCCGCGCCTTTCCTTTCGTTGACGCATGGTGTCACTATTCGCCTTCTTTCCCGTTGCGAGGTTCGCTCATGAGCTGTGAGCCCATACATCAGCCCGTCCCCCACCTCACAACCGCCCTGACCGGCCCTTTATTGGCCCTTGAGGAGCGGTTTTTGGAACGCGAAACGCGGATCGAGCAGTGGTTTCATGAGAGATGGCTGACAACGCCAGTCCCCTTCTACACATCGGTCGACTTGCGCAATGCCGGCTTCAAGCTCGCCCCGGTGGATACTAACCTGTTCCCGGCCGGATTCAACAACCTCAATCCGGCCTTCCACCCGCTGTGCGTGCAGGCCTTGCAGGCGGCCGTCGAACGCCTGTGTCCGCGCGCGGCGCGCGTCTTGCTGATACCGGAGAACCATACCCGCAATACCTTCTATTGGGAAAACATCGGCGCGCTCGTCATGCTCCTGGAGCGCGCCGGCTACGAGGTTCGCGTCGGATCGCTGCTGGCGGACAACACGGTGCCACCGCGCGTGACCCTGGCGAACGGGCGCGCGATCCACGTGGCGCCGGTCACGCGTCATGGGGACCGCGTCGGTGTCCCGGACTTCAACCCCTGTCTTGTACTTTTAAACAACGACCTGTCCTCGGGCCCGCCGGCGATCCTGCAAGGCCTCGCCCAGCCGGTCATGCCGCCGCTGTCGCTTGGCTGGTGGAATCGCCTCAAATCCGACCATTTTACTCAATACCGGGAGCTCGCCATCGAGTTTGGGGCCCTAAACGACATAGACCCCTGGCTCATAGACCCGATCTTCCGCCGTTGCGGGCGCATCGATTTTCAAAAACGCGAGGGCGAAGACTGTCTCGCTCACAACGTCGAGGAGGTGTTGCGCCTGGTCGGTGAGAAGTACCAGGACTACGGCATCACCCAGGAACCCTTCGTGATCGTCAAGGCCGATGCCGGGACCTACGGCATGGGCATCATGACCGTGCGTCACGCCGACGAGGTGCGCCAGCTCAATCGCCGGCAACGCAATAAAATGGCGGTGATCAAGGAGGGCCAGACAGTCCAGGAGGTGATGGTACAAGAAGGCGTCTACACGTTCGAGACCATCGGGCCCGAGCAAGCCGTGGCCGAACCGGTGGTCTATATGGTGGACCGTTTCGTAGTGGGCGGCTTTTATCGCCTCCACGAGGCGCGCGGCATCGATGAAAACCTGAACGCGCCCGGCATGCAGTTCCAGTCGCTGGCCTTTGCCGAATGCTGCACGAACCCCGACGGGACATTGGCCCCGGACTCGGGGCCCAACCGCTTTTACGCCTATGGCGTGGTCGCGCGCCTCGCGCTGCTGGCCGCCGCGCGCGAACTCCAGGAGGCGCCGGGGGACACAAAATGACGCGACACCTAGTGGTGGTGATGGATCCGGTCGATCACATCAAGGCCTACAAGGATACGACCGTGGGACTGCTGCGCGAGGCCAGCCGGCGCGGCTACCGCATGGACTTCCTCGAGGCGCGCGACCTCGCGCTGGCCGCCAATCGTCCGGTGGCGCGGGTGCGCAGCCTGGTGGTGCGCGATTCGGACAAGGACTGGTGTGAACTCGGCGAGACGCGCGAACTCGCGCTGGCGGACGCCGACGTCATATTGATGCGCAAGGACCCGCCTTTTAACATGGACTACATCTATGCGACCTATCTGCTCGAGCACGCGCAGGCCGCCGGGGCGCTGGTGGTCAATGATCCGGCGAGCCTACGTGATGCCAACGAGAAATTGTTCGCCACCTGGTTTCCCGAGTGCATGCCCCCCACGCTCGTGACCAGTCGCAAGGATGCCTTGCACGCCTTCCTGCAAGAACACGGGGACATCGTTGTCAAACCGCTGGACGGCATGGGCGGCAGCTCGGTGTTCCGCGTGGCGACAGGCGACGCGAATGTCAACGTCATCTTCGAGACCATGACCGGCAACGAGCAGCGCCTTACCATGGCGCAACGCTTCCTGCCGGCCATTGCCGACGGCGATAAGCGCATCCTCATGATCGACGGGGAACCGGTTCCGTTTGCCCTGGCGCGCGTGCCCGCGCCTGGCGAGACGCGCGGTAATCTCGCCGCCGGAGGCACCGGGGTCGGCCAGCCGCTTAGCCCCTCGGACCGGCGCATCTGTGAGCGCGTGGGCCCAGCGTTGCGCGCGCGAGGCCTCCTGTTCGTAGGGCTCGACGTTATAGGGGAATCCCTGACCGAAATCAACGTCACAAGCCCCACCGGCCTGCGCGAACTCGACCGGCTCTTTCACCTGAACATCGCCAGCGACCTTTTTGATGTCCTGGAGCGCAAAATGACCAAGACCGCCGGCAGGCCATGACACCGGTCCGCATGAAACCCGCCGACCGCCTCGGCATCGCGCTCTTTCTTGCCGGGCTTTTGCACCTCGTGTTGATCCTGGGCGTGCGCTTCGACATGCCTCACGGATCACGGGGGCATGCCCTCGATGTGACGCTCGTCCAGGCGGCAAGTGCTAGCAAGCCGCGCCATGCGCGACGGCTCGCGCAGGTCGACATGCGCGGCGGAGGCGGCGTACACAAGAAGCGCGCGGCCCACACGCCGTTCATCGCCGCCGCCCGCGATGGCGGCACGCCGCAACCGCAGCGGCGACAGCGCGCGCGCCAGTCGCCGGTCGATCACCTCCGGCTGCTGCATACCCGCCAGGGTCCATTGCGCCTCACCTTTGCCAAGCCCGTCTGGCAATTGCACGCCGCGATCGCCGAGCAACTCGGCATCGCCCGCCAATTGGCCGGCGAGGAGGCGCGCCTCAAGGCCGAAATCCGCCGTGACTGGCGTGTCGCGCGGGCTACGGGCCGTGGCCGTGGCGGCGTCTCCACGCGCCGCTTTGCCTATGCGGCCTATATCATGCGATGGGTTCGGCGCATGGAGCGTATCGGGAGCCGGCAGTATCGGCGCATGTTCGCCGGGCATGACCTGACCGGGGCGCTCGTGCTTGAGGTCAAGATTCTCAAAAATGGCGGCCTGCAAAGCGTGAAGATCCTGCGCCGCTCATCCCATCCGGCGCTCGACCACGCGGCCATCGCCATGGTGCGGAACGCCGCCCCGTTCGCGCCCCTTCCGGCCGTGCGCGGGCCCGGGCTTCGAATCCTGCCGATCATTGAGACATGGCGATTTCAGGGGGGGCATATGACTGGGACCGCACCCTCGACAAACGCCACCCCGTAAACCCGGACTTCCCTTGAAAGACCCGCAGGCATGCCGGATACTAGGGTGACCTTTAAAACTGCGCGTCCCGGCGAGAGGACATCGGCGAAAGGGCAAGCCGCCAACCATCCTGTTCGGGTAAGCGGCGCTCAAGGGGCGTCGGCGGCGCGAGGCCACACATCCACCACTTCGCTGTGAGGGCCCCATGAATATGACCACACCGCTCGCCAATCAATTTCTTATCGCCATGCCGGGGCTTGGCGATCCCAACTTCTTTCGCACCGTGACCCTGGTCTGCGAACATAGCGCGGAAGGGGCCATGGGTATCATCATCAACCGCCCCGTCGACTTGACCCTGGGCGATGTCTTTCAGCAGCTCGACATCGCCAACCCCGATCCGCGCGTGGCCGGACAGCCGGTATATCTGGGCGGCCCCATCCAGAACAACCGCGGCTTCGTCCTCCATGAACCTCTGGGGGCCTACGAATCGACCTTGGCGGTGAGCGATACGCTGGGCGTATCGACCTCGCGCGATGTCCTGACAGCGATCGCCCATCACGAGGGTCCGGCGCACTTTCTGCTGGCATTGGGCTATGCCGGATGGGGCCCCGGGCAACTGGAGCAAGAGATCGCCGATAACGCGTGGCTGAGCGTACCGGCAAGCTCCGAGATCCTCTTTCAGACGCCCTCCGAGACACGTTGGTCGGCCGCCGCCCACCTGCTCGGCGTCGACATGGCGCAACTGTGCGGGGACGCAGGCCACGCGTGAACGCGCAGACCTATCTGGGGTTTGATTACGGGACAAAGAGCATAGGGGTTGCCGTCGGACGCCTGGCGAGCGCTCGTGCCGAGGGCGCCGGATGCGTCGCCGGATTAAGGAGCGGACCGGACTGGGATGCCATCTCCCGGCTCGTGCAGCTTTGGCAACCGCAGGGATTGGTCGTCGGCCTGCCACGCAATATGGATGGCACCGATAATGCCATGACGGCCTTGAGTCTGCGTTTCGGGAGGCGCTTGGACGGCCGCTATCATCTCCCGGTATACTGGGTCGATGAACGGCTGACCACGGTTGCGGTGCGCGAGCATGTCAGAGATACCGGGGCACGCAAGACCCGGCGCAAGGCCATGCTCGACACCCTGGCGGCGGTGGCGATCCTTCAGGCATTCTTTGACGAGCCGCAGCAGCGCACGCGCTGGCAGGAACAAGGCAAGGCAGGATAAAGGGGATGGGGCATCCGTGATCGACGTGGAACTGGCGCTCTCACGCGTAATCGACGGCGCACGGGCCTTTAGCGAACGCCAACCGCTCCTCATCGGTATCCACACGGGCGGGGTATGGGTCGCCGAGCGCGTCCATGAGGGCCTGGGCCTCGATGAGCCGCTCGGGACCCTCGATATCTCGTTTTATCGTGACGACTTCAGCCGGGTCGGCATACACCCCCAGGTCAAGACCTCGCACCTCCCGGTCCCGCTTGATGGACGCCACATCATCCTGATCGATGACGTGCTGCATACCGGGCGCACCATAAGGGCGGCCATGAACGAGATATTCGACTTTGCGCGCCCGGCGTCCATTGCGCTCGCGGTCCTGATCGTGCGCGATGGGCGTGAACTCCCGGTGCAGCCCGACATCGCCGGGGCGACGATATCCCTGAAACCGTGGCAACACATCAAGCTGACAGGACCCGATCCCCTGGGGATCCGCATCACGGAGAAGCGCGAATGATGCCGGCACAACCTGGCAGTGCCCACCGCGCCCGACACTTCCTCACGACCGAGGACCTGAGCGGCGACGCCATCGGCGAGATCCTGGACACGGCCGAATCATTCATCAGCGTTGGCGAACGCGAGATCAAGAAGGTGCCGCTGTTGCGCGGCAAGACCATCGTCAACCTGTTTTTCGAGGCCAGCACGCGCACGCGCACCACCTTCGAGATCGCCGGCAAACGCCTGTCCGCCGACATCATCAATATCAATACCAGCGTATCCGCCACGCAAAAGGGCGAGAGCCTGCTTGATACCGTGCGCAATCTCGAGGCCATGCACACCGACCTGTTCGTGATCCGCCACCCGCTGAGCGGGGCCGCCGACCTCATTGCCCGTTCGGTGCCCCATCATGTGCATGTCGTCAACGCCGGCGACGGACGCCACGCCCACCCCACCCAAGGCCTGCTCGACATGTTCACCATCCGCCGCTACAAGGGGGACTTCCGGCGACTGACCGTGGCCATCGTGGGCGATGTCCTGCACTCGCGGGTGGCACGCTCGCAGATCCACGCGCTGACGGCGCTCGGCACCAAGGAGGTGCGCGTCGTGGGTCCGCGTTCGCTGTTGCCGGCCGCGGTCGAGACCTTGGGAGTCCGCGCCCACACCGACATGGCGACAGGTCTGTCGGGCGCGGACGTGATCATCATGCTGCGACTCCAATTCGAGCGCATGAGCGGGGCCTTGATCCCGAGTGCCCGCGAATATTTCGACCTCTATGGCCTGACTCGCGAGCGCCTGGCGCTTGCCGACAAGGACGCCATCGTCATGCATCCCGGACCCATGAACCGTGGCCTGGAAATTGCCTCGGACGTGGCCGACGGCCCG
>JAJZZU010000086.1 GCA_021797365.1 Pseudomonadota bacterium
CTGGATCCGCCTGCTGATGGCGCAGGCCCTTGCTTGCCACGGATATTCATCCGTGGCAACTGGGCTTCGAAAACGCCGCGCCGTTGGGGGTGGAATGGACCGCGCGGCGCGTCAATCCGAGTACTGGTCCGGATACCTTCCCCTGTTCCAGCTCATCACACAGCCCACCGCCGGCCATGGTGCCCGGACGAATAGAACCGCGGACCCGCAAACGGCGTCCCAAACCTTATCCGCGGCCGAAAAGGCCACGCGGGCAGAAGCTTGGAGAGTACGTAGAGAGGGACATTTAGGGCGCCGGCGGCTTATGTAAGCGCCATTCGCCCTAGGTCACGATGCCTTACAATGTCGCGTCCTCGATAGTGCCGGTCGTGGACAACCCCCTTTGTGTGGGGGCGTGCCGGTGTCCTTACTGCCAACCTGCGACTCCCCGCCCGGACCTGCGCCCGTTGCCGGCAGAAAGGCTGGCTTTGCGGCATGCATGGCCCTGCGGACCGCATACCCTCGCTGCGCCCTCCCGGGGCGTGGCGAACGAAAAGGGTCAGGGGATACCGTGCCTCCTGCGTGGGCAAAGACTCGAGGAGGTGAATGACAAAGTCCTGGCGTTTTCCAAGAGCGAAGTATTTTCCAATCCTTAAATGAGTCTGAAGAGTGAGAGTCAGGGGCCACCCTCAGCCGGATTTGAGATCCTGTTCGTGAATCGTATGGAACAGCTTGTGGCGAGCCTTCTGAAGACGGTCCGCCGCCTGGTTGTCGCTGAGGGCATAAGCGACTTGGTCCAGTATGGCAAAGCTTAAACCCGGCTTCAAATAGGCCTCCGCCCCGGGGAGCGACTTCAGCTTGTCGTACGGGGTCATCATGGCCTCATAGCGGTAGCGCTTACGCTCACGGCCCTTGGCATCCGTGTAGGTCTCGGGGAAGAAGCAGGGGCGGTGATAGTTCACGTAGGGATTCAAGACCTCCTGGTTGAAGAGATGGATCCTGTGGGCGAAGCGGCTGGGGATGTGGCTGTAGCCGAAGACCTTGCGCACCACGGCGCCGTTCTTGCTCTCGGCCAAGGCATTGTCGTTGGACTGCCGGGAGCGTGATTTCGTGAACGCGATGAAGAGCTTCTCCAGGAGCTCGGCGACCCGTTTGTTGATGTACTCCGAACCATTGTCCGAGTGGAAGCCTCGCAGCGTAAACGGGAAGGTCTCCAGCAAGTATTCGAGCATCGGGATGAGATAATATTCGCTGATCTTCTCGACTGTGCACACCACCTCGAACTGCGTGACCTCATCGACCGCATTCACATGATAAACGCCCTTTTTCCCGTCCAAATCCCCCTGGTGGACGGTATCAACACGGATGTAGCCGGGGCGTCCGTTGGGGACCGGTTTGCGGCGTTCCCCGATGGGGATCTGCCGTGGCCGGGTCTTTGCGAAGTGGCGCCGCTTGCGCGTGTACGGAACGGATTTGCGGAGGTTGTAGAGGTGGCTCACCGAGATCTGCGCCAGGCGCTCGTATTCGGTCTGCCCGAAGACCAACAAGGCCCGCTCGCAGAGCTTCTTGACCGCCGGCCCCGAGGGCGTGTCATGGCGCTCATCCATCGCCGCCAGCAGACCGATATCGGCGGGGCTGTACTTCGGCGTAAAGCCCGCCACGGTCCTCTGGCGGCGTCTCACGGCGCCGCTCGTGCGGTACTGGGCGATCAGGCGCGTGATCTGCTGCCGGGAGTAGCCGCTGACCTTGACGAGTACGCGAATCACGACCCCCTGGTCGGCCCGGGAGAGGGTGGGATACCGGAATCGGACCAGGGTCTTTTGCACCCATTCGTAGCGGGCTGCAGGGCTACTCAGTACCGAAAAGGCCACCGTCTGGGTGCCGGACAAAAAGTCCGCGAGCTGATCAATGGAGGTCAGGTTATCGAGGTTCATAAGGGTCTGCATCTCCCCATCATGAACAAAACCCGATCCGGCTTCAGACTCATTTCATGTTAGAAACACAACCCCTCCTCCAGACTCATCTCATGTTGGAAGAGGCTAGCGATAGCGTCCGGGCCGCCTTTCCGCTACCCTAGCCGCAGCTTTCACGATGGCTCGCTCTCGCGAGGTGGAACGACTTATGAGCAGGACGCTTCTTGGCAAGGCACTCAAACTGGCATGCGCGCGATCGGAACGGATCGGCACGCCGCTTTCGGTCATGCTCTTTAGCATAGACCGCTTCCGTCTCATCAATCATCGCTTCGGCTATGCCTTCGGGAACCGTGTCCTGCGCCGTGTCTGCCGCGCCGCCGCTAGCGCCCTCGGTCGGGCGGTGGTGGTGGGCCGCTGGGGCAATGACGAGTTTCTATGCATCCTGAGCGACTGCGGGCCGCGTCAGGCGAGGGCGCAGGCCAGGGCCCTGAACGAGGCGATCTCGGGCCTTCTGATCGCCGCTGAAGACCATGTCGTCAACGTCACGGTGAGCATAGGCCTTGCCTGGGCCCCAAACGACGGAACGACCCCGCAAGAGATCCTGAACGCCGCCGACGAGGCCCTCTACGAGGCCAAGCGACGCGGCCGCGAACGGATCGTGGCGGCCGAGAACCTCGAGCGGCGGATATTCCGTATGGGCGCGATCCTGGAAATGGCATTGCGCGAAGATCGCGTGGTCCCCGCCTACCAGCCGATCGTGGACCTGCGCACGGGCACGCTGGTGGCGGAAGAGGCGCTGGCGCGCATTGTCACCACCGACGGCCGCGTACTGTCCGCCGAGGAGTTCATGGAGGCGGCCGGGCAATTCCGCCTCACCTACAAGATCGATTGGATGATCCTGCTTGCGGCCTTGACCAGACGTCAGACCCGTGACGAAGACCTCGTGCATTTCGTCAACATATCCGGCGATCTTCTACGCCACCCGCGCCTGCTCATGGAGCTTTTGGCGTCGGCCAAGATGAGTTTTCCGCGCAAGGGCGCGACGGAGGTCAAACCGCTCGTCATCGAGGTGACCGAACGCGAACTGCTCGAAAACATGGACCTGACGCGCGAGCGTCTGGCGCCCTTCGTGGATTTCGGTGTGCAGCTTGCGCTCGATGACTTCGGAAGCGGCTACTCGTCGTTCCAATACCTCGCCGACCTGCCCGTATCCTACCTGAAAATCGACGGCCGGCTCATCTCCCGCATCCAAGAGCCGCGCGTGCTCTCCATCGTCCGCGGCATCCATGCGGTTGCGGCCGATCTTGGCATTACCACCCTTGCCGAGTATGTGGAAACCCCTGAGCAAGTGGAACGGCTGCGCGGCGTGGGCATTCATTGGGCCCAGGGACACTACTTCGGCGTGGCGCTGCTCGATCAATCAGTGGCCGACCACCGTCGTGCCATGAGCGTCAATTGGGCAAACGGCTACTACGGCCGCAAGGATCTGGCCCTGCCGCAACCCTGACCCGGAGCGCGCCCTACCCACGCCTCCTGGGCCTGCCTACGGCTTCCCTGAGCCGCCGGGGCTCGCAAGACCTGGGCACGTGACGCCCCTCGGATCACCGGGCACACGATCCATCAACCCCGAACCCGGCGCAATCCCAGCCGCCGCAGGAACCCTCCGCCCTCCGATGAGGCGGGCCGAGGGGCGCCCATCAATAGCGGATTTTCGGTCACATGGCGCTTAGCTCTAGCCGACCCCGGGCGTTCCTGGCAACGCCGCGGGTGGTGACTCCCTGCGGGAGGCCGCCAACAACGCATAAAGATCCGGCAAATGCGCGCGCGCCACGGCACGGCCTGCGGCGATCGCGGCGCGCGCCTTGTAGAATTCGAAAGGCCCGATGCGGTCGACGTCAGGCAGCAGGTAAAGGGCCGGGCGTCTCGCGAGCAAGCGTTGTTGAACGACCTGCGCCTGCGCGATGTTGACCGCCTGGGTCAACACCGCGCGCGCCCGCCACTGCATGCCGCGGGGGCCGGCCGGCTCGGCCAGCTGCTCCTCGAGCCAGGTCCGTACCAAACGGGCGCGCGATACCCAGGGTTGATCGAGCAAGGCCCGTAACTGCACGCGCCAACTGGCCGGCCGGGTATCAATGGGCGCCGCCGAAAGCCCGCGCGCCCCCTGGTGGACCGCGACCGCCACAACCGGTGCCCCGAAGCTGTCGGCGGCGACATCGAAGGGCACGGGATTGACCACGCCCCCGTCGATCAAAAGCCGGCCTTCCCACGGATAAGGCATGAGGAGACCTGGCAACGACAGGCTCGCCCGCACCGCACCGGCGGCGGGCCCGGAACGCAGGATCACCTCCTCGCCGCTATGAAGATCGGTGGCGATTGCAAGAAACGGCAGGCCCAGGTCTTCTAGGGCCATGCCCGGCATGTGTTCTTCGAGGAACGCGAGGATCTTACGCCCCGAACAGACACCGCCCATGGCCGCGGCGTCCGGCAAAAAGAGCTGCAAGGTCTGCTTCCAGTCGACTCCCAGGGCAATTCTGGCGAGCACCGCCGGATCACCATAGCGGGCATAGAGGGCCCCGATCTCGGCCCCTATGCTGCACCCGGCAATGGCACGCACCGGTAGCCCATGCTCGGCCAGCACCTCCAAAACCCCGATATGCGCAAGCCCTCGGGCACCTCCCGCCCCCAGGGCCAACACCAACCCTTCTGTCGCCGGCTTCACCATTGCGCCTCCTTAGGGTATTTTAGCCGAGCGACGCCCATCGTGCGGGCTGTCGTAGTAGGCATGCGTTGTCGCGAATATCTGATACAATACCCAAAAGGCTTTCAATCGCGCGTCCATCCGGCCAAAGACCCCCATAAGGAAGCTATGGATTCCAAGCCGCCTCTGTCCGAAGATTTCGCAAGACTCCCGGACTCTCCCGATGCCTTCCCGTTCTTCTATCGAAAGCTCGTTGGCCTGCGCTTTCCCATAGAGGTCGCCGAGATCCTTGAGATGCGCTATCTCTGCCAGCGCGCGATCGACGAGTGCGAACGCGATGATCGCGATTACGAGTGGGGGGAATTTACGGCGAGCCGCATGGCGGACATGGATCATGTGGGCGTGCAAAAGCCGACCCATCGCGAACGCCTGTCGCGACTCCTGCTCTTGCTGAGAGACTATCACAACCTTCACAAGACGCGATCCGTGGAGGCCGAAGAGAGCTTGTGCGCGTCTCTGGCCGACAACCGTTTTGCCCAGGAACGGTCTCGATCCTACGGCAAAGGGGGTGGTGTCGCCACATTGATCGCAGCGGTCAGTTCCGTCCTGCTGAGCCCGCCGGCGGTGCTCATGCAGGGCCTCACGGTGCTGCTCGCCTACCTGTCCCTCGATGCGTTCTACTCGCTCTCCATCCTGCGGCGCGAGGAACGCCGCCTGAACGAACAGCTATCCGAAGTTCTGCGGCGCCGCGTGCGCACGGTCAACTGGCGCGCCGTAGTGCGCCAGACCGGCGCCCTACTCGGCTATACGCAACCCCTGGGAGGCGAGGCCTTCCGCCTGGAACAGGAGCACGAGGCCCTGGATCACCTTGTGGAGGCCGACGGCCATTGAGGGTGCTCATCCGCGGGGATGGTGCCGGGCATGCACGGCGCGCAGGCGTTCGCGCGCAACATGGGTATAGATCTGGGTGGTCGATAGATCGGCGTGCCCGAGAAGCAGCTGCACGACCCGCAAGTCGGCCCCGTGATTGATGAGGTGCGTAGCGAACGCATGGCGCATGGTATGGGGTGACAAGGGCGTTTCCACGCCCGCCTTGGCCGCGTAGCGTTTGATGTTGCCCCAAAACGCCTGACGCGTCATGGGGCCGCCACGTCGCGTCAAAAACACCGCCGTAGCCGGTACACCCTTCAAAAACACGGGGCGCGCATCGCGCAGGTACGCCGCAAGCACCACCTGGGCCTCGTCCCCCAAGGGCACGAGCCGCTCCCGCCCGCCCTTGCCTACGATGCGCACGATACCCGCCTGGCCATCGATCTCCGAAAGCCGTAACGCCACCAGTTCCGATACGCGCAAGCCGGTAGCGTACAGGACCTCGAGCATGGCCCGATCCCGCTGCGCCTCCGGTGTCCGGTCCCCGGGCGCCGCAAGCAATCGCTCGACCTCCTCTTCGCTCAGGCTCCGGGGAAGGCTGATCCCAAGCCGGGGCCCTTCCACGCCTTCGGTGGGATCCTCGGAGATAGCCCCTTGGGCCAGCAGATACCGATAGAAACGCCGCAGGGCCGACAAACGCCGGGCGCCGGTACGTGGCCGCCGCCCGGCCATCACCTCGGCCGCCAGAAAGCCGGTGATATCGAGACGCCGCGCGCCCTGCAGGCCGCGCGCTCTCAGGTATCGGGCAAAAACCTCCAGGTCCCGTCGGTACCCCTCCAGGGTATGGGTAACAAGACCGGACTCCGTCAGCAGGGTATCGAGGAAATCGTCAATGAGGGCGACGTCGGACGGGCTGGCCATAGCCGTCCCGTCCGCCCCCTCGCCCCCCATATCCGCCGCCTAGACGCGCTCGCGAATACGCGCGGCCTTACCGGTCAGCTCGCGCAGGAAGTAGAGCTTGGCGCGCCGCACCACGCCGCGACGCTTCACCTCGATGCGTGCAATGTTGGGACTGTGCAAGGGGAACACGCGCTCCACCCCCTCGCCATAGGACATCTTGCGCACGGTAAAAGACGAGTTGATACCGCGGTTCTTGCGCGCGATGACCACACCCTCGAAGGCCTGCAGCCGCTCCCGCTCCCCTTCGACGACCTTCACCTGAACAGAGACCGTATCGCCCGGTCCGAATTGCGGGACGTCCTTTTTCAGGAACTCGTTCTCTAATTCCTTGATGATATTGCTCATAACCTTACCCTCGATATTCCTGTTTGAATTCTTCTAAAAGCCGCTTCTGTTCGGCATCCAATTCCCGTCCCTCCAAGAGATCCGGACGGCGCAGCCACGTGCGCCCCAGAGACTCCCGCAGGCGCCACGCCCGAATACGCGCGTGATCGCCCGACATCAAGACCTCCGGGACCCGCTCCTCGCGCCATAGCTCGGGCCGCGTGTAATGAGGATGGTCCAGAAGCCCCGCCACGAATGAGTCTTCGCGCGCCGAGTCCTCGTGTCCCAGGGCCCCCGGCAACTGGCGCACGACGGCATCGATCAATACCGCAGCCGCGACCTCTCCCCCGGACAGCACATAGTCGCCTATGGACCACTCCTCGTCCACGGAGGCGCGCACGATGCGCTCATCCATGCCTTCGTAGCGACCGGCCAACAGAATGAGACGTGGCCGCGCCGTAAGCTCCATCACCGCGGCATGGTTCAGCACCCGTCCGACCGGCGACAGATACAGGACCGGGGCCTCGTGGCCGGCCCGCACCTCATCGATCGCGCGCGCCACGGGCTCGGCCATCAGGACCATGCCGGGGCCGCCCCCGTAGGGCCGGTCGTCTACGGTCCGCCGCTTATCCTCGGCAAAATCCCGCAGATTCCAAAATCGCAGCGTGACGATACCAAGCTGCGAGGCGCGCCCTACAATGCCGCACTCGCAGAACCCGCGCACCGCCTCCGGAAACAGCCCGATGACATCGATGTCCACATCAAAAGTCCGGGTCCCAATCCACGACCATGCGTCGCCCATCTTTGTCGACCCGACGAACCACTGCCGGGATGTAAGGAATGAGCCGCTCCCGATCGGCCCCTCGTACCACCAGTACGTCGTTGGCCCCGGTCTCCAGGAGCCTGTGCACAGGCCCCAGGATCACACCGTCCACCGTCTCTACTACCAGCCCCAGAAGCTCGCCCCAGTAATATTCCCCAGCGGCCAGCACCGGCAGCGCCGAGACCGGGCATTCAATCGTTCCGCCGGTCCAGCGCTCGGCGTCCTCGCGCACCCGACATTCGGCGATGCGCACGATGAGACCCTTGCCGTGGATCTGGGCCTCGAGCACCGTCGGCGTCTCCACCACACCGGACCGCTGGCGCACGCGCCATGGTTGGTAATCCAGGACTGTCTCGGATCGCGTCGTATACGGCTGGATGCGCAACCAGCCGCGCACGCCGTAGGTGCCCGCCACGCGGCCCACCTCGATCCACTCCGGGGGCGCCTGGTCGGGCATGACGTCAGGAGGCGTTCTTTAGCAACCCCGCGACCCGTTCCGAGGCCTGCGCGCCTCTCTCAAGCCAATACTGCACACGCTCACGATCGACACGCAGGCGCTCCTCGGCGCCACTCGCGATCGGATTGAAGAACCCGACGCGCTCGATGAAGGCCCCGCTCGCCGCGCGGCGCTTGTCGGCGACCACGATCGAATAGAAAGGCCGCTTGTTGGCACCGCGACGGGCCAAGCGTATCGTTACCATATTTCCCCCATTAAGGCGCCCATAGGCGCAGAAATTCGACGATTTTACCTGGACTACGCCAGAAAGGGAATCCTAGTGACCGGCGCGGCGGCGACGGATGAGCGCCCGGCGCTTTTGCCAGAACGCATCACGCACGAACGTGTACTCGTGTCCGGCTGCGGCCAGTCGCATGAGCAGGCCCTGATGCAGGTAATGTGACCGCGTATCGACAAGCTGCGCGCCGTAGGCGCCCCACATCGCCGACGGGTCACTCAAATAGGTGGGAGGATTGGTGAAGCTGTCGAGACCCAACCCTACGGCATCACGCACATCGCTTGGGCCAAAGAGCGGCAACACC
>JAJZZU010000087.1 GCA_021797365.1 Pseudomonadota bacterium
GCTGGGCGACACGCGAAGATCCAGAGGCAGGTAATCCTGATCGGCGAGATCGGCGGGCGTAATCGGTTTCTGGGTGCTTCTGTCCAGAGCGTTGATCTTGATTTCGGCAGTATAAATCTGCGCGCCGGCCGCTTGTGCCTGAAGGTGGGTCTGCCCTATGCTCGCCCGTGCGTAACGCCCCCACACGCCTGTCCACCGATGGGGTACCACCGTCGCTTTACCACCGGGCGGATGCCAGCTCGGGATGACGAGGGGCGCACCCGGGCCACGCCCGCGAATGGGTTCCTGTACTGTCGATAATAAAACGATTTGCCCCATATTACCCCTCGTGGCGGTACTTATCGTTGGTAATTTTCTGGTATACACTAACACGAAATCAGATTTTCCTGCCATATTCCCGAGGACCTTGGATGACCGTAAAGAAGAAACGCCAATCCCTGACAGGGCGCTCTCGCAAGGAGCGCATGGTGCCGCTACCCTCTGCGCAGGCCCGAAAACCGCTGCGTGAACGCCCGACCGTCATAGGCGACCTGCGCAACATGCAGGAGATGCTGGGTCTCGATACACGTGATCTGTACTATGTGACCGCCAGTGTCACGCGGGAAATGCCCCTGGCACCCGAGTATTCCAGCATGCGGCTGGACTCCATCTCCCGCCGCGCACAACTTTCGCTGCTCGTGCGATTCCTGAGCGCCTGCCGCGAAGGCAACTTTCTTCCCCAGAGCCCGAGCCTTGAGGACGTGCAACCCATCCTCATGCGCGTGCTGCGCGAAGAAATGCCGACGCTTGGCGAGGAGGACATCACGTGGGCCAAGATGGGCATGCTCGCCGGCACCACCGACTGGTCCGGCCGCTGGTGGAGCGGTGCGGGCGCCGAGCGCTCCGCCTTGGTGAACAACATATTCCTCGCCCTCGTGCACGCCTCCCACAAAATCGGGATCGACAAAGTGGCGAAGATCTATCATGGCGTCCTGACCGACGAGGCCCACGCGCGTGGGTTCGAGGACGGCCTGAAGGGCGTCATCCGCAACAGATCCTGGCACCGCTAAACCCTTCTTAAGCGGCAAAACCGGCCACCCTCGGAGGCCCGGACCTTAAATCCCGGGCCCCGTTCGCTTCTTTTCCCTCAAACGTCTGTCAAGCGTGTAACGGGTGGTATATGATACCGCGTATCACTCGTCTGGCCCGGCCAGCACGGAGACGCGGCCGTGCCTCGACACAGGAGACCTTATGGCATTCGATTACAGGGAGCAGTCCGCCGACCGCCAGGAATCAAGGCGATTGACACGCGCCCGCTTGAACGGGATTCGCACGCTTGCGCCGATCATCGCGCGCGCTTTGGCGGATGGCGCTGCAAGCAACACGGACATTGAGCGGGCCACGCAGGGCCTGATCGAGTCGTTCCGCCGCTGCATGGATGCCCTGCTTGTCAAGCTGCCCGCGGGTGCTGACGACTCCCACAAAGCGCAACTGGGTCGGATCACCGCCTCTCTGTTCGCCAGCCATCCGGATCCGGAGCAAGTCGCCGTTGCCATGGTAACGGCGATGGCCTCGGTGGAACCCGGGGAGCAAGGGCCCTACGAGGACACCGACAATGACTCTTTGGCCGACCTTCTTGCCGAAGGCGGCCATGTCGCCGCCATGTGGGTACCCATCGGTGATCTGTTGGCCGCACGCCGATCCTCAGCGGTCCTGTTCGTGGGGCAATGGGATGAAGCGCACATCATGCGCCACCTCGCAGCAGTGCTGCGTGAATCGACCGCCACCGGAGTCGGCCTCTTCGTGCAGGGGATACCGCAGGCGAGCCGCAAGGACGCCTCGATCACTCGCCGCTCGATCATGAGTACGGCCGCCTCGCTCTACACGGCGGTCATCAAACAGGAAATCGCTGAACAGATGCGCCAGGCGATCGCGGCACAAAAAGCGCAGCCAGCAGACCGGCAGGCCTTCGTGAAGGCCCAGAAGGAGGCGCCCGTACCCCCCATGCTCGCCCGCGCCTCGAAGCGCACGGTCGATCTGATTGGCGACGTCTGCCGGCCGTCATCGGCGCCCGCGATACGGGAAAGCAGCGATCCCGACAGGCAAACGGCCTGCGCCTGAATCACGAGCTACTGACCAAACAGGAGGCGCCCATGGCCCTGATGACGATGCGTAAGGTTTTGGAGGAAATGGCCGGAAAGGTGGAGGCCTTGCTGGGCAATGGCCAGCTGCCGCCCTGGAACAGGCCATGGAAGCCGGAGGCTCATGGGCGTAGGTCCCATTGGAACCCGGTCACGGAGCGCACGTATCGCGGCTTCAACGTGTCCCTCCTGCAGCTCGAGGCGTCCTTGCGCGGTTTCGAGGATCCCCGCTGGATGGGCTACCAGCAGGCCGCAAAGAAAGGCTGGCAGGTCCGCCAGGGCGAAAAAGCCACGACCATCTACTATCCGGTGCCCGTGCGGGTGCGAAAGGAGGATGCCGAAAAGGTCGATGACGCGCCCGCCCCAGAACCGGATGGCGGCAAGGGCGACCCGAACCGCAAGACTGGGGTCATTCTGCTCATGAAGGGCTTCAAGGTCTTCAACGCGCAACAAGTGGATGGGGTACCGGCGCTTGCGCACGATGCAGGAACGCACGAGGCGCCTGTAGCAATCCCCCAAGCGGAACTGATCGACGCCATCGCCCACACGATGGGCGTGCCGATCGCCGAAGGTGGCGACCGCGCCGCCTACATCCCCTCAGCCGATCGCTGCGAAAGGAGGATGCCGAAAAGGTCGATGACGCGCCCGCCCCAGAACCGGATGGCGGCAAGGGCGACCCGAACCGCAAGACTGGGGTCATTCTGCTCATGAAGGGCTTCAAGGTCTTCAACGCGCAACAAGTGGATGGGGTACCGGCGCTTGCGCACGATGCAGGAACGCACGAGGCGCCTGTAGCAATCCCCCAAGCGGAACTGATCGACGCCATCGCCCACACGATGGGCGTGCCGATCGCCGAAGGTGGCGACCGCGCCGCCTACATCCCCTCAGCCGATCGCATCGTCATGCCGCCCGCCGCGGCTTTTCCGGATCAGGCGGACCGCGAACAGACCCGCTTGCACGAACTGACCCACGCGACCGGCCACGAAAGACGCCTGAAACGCGATTTGAGCGGGCGCTTTGGTTCGACGCAATACGCGCAGGAAGAAGTCACCGCCGAATTCGGTTCGTGGTTGCTCGCGCAGCGACTGAACATCCCGTATCTGGCGATCAATCCCGAGATGCCGGGAGACCAGAGCGCCACATATATCGCCCACTGGGCGAGCCTTCTGAAGGGCGAAGGCGGCCGCAAGATGTACGCGCAAGCCATTGGCAACGCGATGAAGGTCACGCATTACATGGAAAACATGCTGGAAATGGCCGCGGCACAGGGGTTGATTGCGCCGGATGTGGCGGTTGCCCTCGAGATCGGTACGCGCCACGAACAGGATGAACCCATCGCGCCGGACGACCGGTCGGAAGAAGATTCGACCGTCTCGATGGTCATGGCGCCATGACGCGCCGGCGGCACCGGCGGCGGATATCCATCCCGGAACTCGATCGTTTTGGAAAGCGCCTCGATGCCAGACTGTCTCGGCTGCACGGCAAGTGTTCGCCTGAAGAGATCGCCGTGCTACGTAGCCGGGCCCTGTGGAATTTCGTGCGCCGGCAAACGGCCTGGGAATTCCGCGACCGGGTTTAAGGAAAAGGCGTGGAGGTTAGAGGAGGTAATTGTGAGCTACGAATATACATTACGCGGATTCATCCCGGTTTTCGTTCCTCCCATGGAGTTGGGCAGGGAGACGGCCCGCGAGGTTGCCGAGGCGCTCAGTCCCATGCTGGGCGCGCCCGAAGAGTTCGCACCCCTGTTTATTGCCAGAACTCGAGAGGTGTATGGGCGCGCCAATGGGATAAACATTGCCATCCAGCGGCAGGCCGGCGGCTTCTTTCTGGAAACAAGCGGCAATGCGCCGGACGATTATATCGACGCCGTGCGCGAAGCCGCCAAAAGGCTCGGCCCGGTGGTGGCATGGGCCGGGCGTTTCGATCTGGTGAACGAGGAAACCGGCGGCCCAGATAATCGCGACACCATTTATTTTGGTCCAACGCCCCGCAGCATCGCGCAGCGCAAATTCGACGACGACCGCGAATCCATTCTCGCGCTCCTCGCGCTCAATTTGCCACCTGACGCAGCCGATCGCCTGCACCGACAGATCACCCGCGAATTTGAGTTGGCGCAATCTGACGACGGCGAAAATGCATCCCCGGGCCCAGGCCAATAGGTCAGCGGACGGCACGCGCGCCCTGCTCCAGGCCCTGGCGCGTCATGAGCTCGTCCTGTACTACCAGCCCCAGGTGGCGCTCGAGGATGGGCGCATCCTCGGTGTCGAGGCGTTGTTGCGCTGGCAACACCCGAAGCATGGGGCGATCCTGCCAGAGACGTTCATCGCACTGGCCGAGAAAACCGGACTCATCATGCCGATCGGCGAATGGGTCTTGCGTAAGGCCTGTACGCAGATGCGTGCCTGGCACGAGTGCGGCTTTACCGATCTGCGCGTCGCGATCAACCTGTCCGGGCGCCAGCTCGAGCGGCCCGGCCTTGTGAAGATGGTGCGGGACATCCTGGTCGAAACGGGCCTTGCGCCCCATGCGCTCGAGCTCGAAATCACCGAGACACACCTGATACGGGATCACGGCACGGACGAAGCAGTTGCGGCCATGGAAGAACTTCAAACCCTTGGCGTGGCCTTTGTGATCGACGACTTCGGCACGGGGTATGCCTCGCTCACCTATCTCAAGCGTTTACCGATTCAGGCCCTCAAGATCGACAAATCATTCGTGCGGGATCTGGGCTCCAGTCCCCATGATGCGGTAATTGTCTGCGCCACGATCGCCATGACGTGCGGTCTGGGCATCCGGGTCATAGCCGAGGGCGTCGAAACAGCGGCCCAGGCGACATTCCTGCGCACCCACGGATGCGAAAGCGCCCAGGGACATTACTTCGCAAAACCGGAATCCGCAAAGGACATGACCGAACGCCTGCGACGGCAGGCGCTCGCTTCTGGCCAGCCCTCCCCACCGCTTCCGCCGGCAGCGGACCGCATTAATGGAATACCGCCCATCAGGACATATCCCAACACATGACCTGGCTGCCCTGGCTATACCCGTTCCAGTCATGCCCCAAAAACTCCCAGTAATACTGACCTTGCGCATTGGGTCCGGCGACCGGCTCTAGATAATGGAAGCCACCAGATGGGCCACCCGATTCCTCGCCTAGCGTGCAGATATTCGCCCATGTGACGCCCTGCCAATACCAGGCGCCATAGGAATCCCAGAGATCATTGTTGTATACGAGTTGTGTCGTTGCCGTATTGCTAGGCTGCCAGCTACCCCCCTCGCAGATCATGAGCGCGCCTGATCCGTTTGCGTCTGCGGCGATCGCGCCATTTGGACTACACCCCCACCCGACATTGGCCGCCCCATTCGCCGTGCCGAGTTCCATCTGGTCACCGGCGTAGACCACACCCCCGCTATTCAGGTACGCATTCAGGCTACCGTTCGTTCCCGTGCCCAGCGTCCCGTTGGCACTGACATTCTGGGCGTTCGTTATGTTGTTGGTGCCCATGTCGAGATTGGTCTGCATGGTGTTGAGCTGTGGCTCACCCGGTACCGCAGTGCGATAGAGATAGTCGCTCTGCAGCTGGCCGTTGCTGTAGTCGATGAGCGACGCCACGTGACCCACGCCCGGGTTCGTGTAGTCCGCAAGTGACACTTGCCAGGACCCGAACGATCCCTGGGCCGTGCCATTGGCCTGCACGGACCCCCCTGAACCCCCCTCCTCCGCGCCGATGCGCGGCGTCTCCGCGGGCTGGATTGGCACTCCGCCTTGCGACAATACGAGCGCCTGCAGGTCGCCGGGCGATGGTTGCAGAACCTGCACCTCCCAGGTCTGCTGGTAGGGGTTGGTCTGCCCGAATCCCGCAGGCAGAAATCCCGTATTGACGAGCATCGGCACGGTGATCGTGACGGGTGCCGTGGCCGTTGCCGTCCCCTCGATCGCCGCGGCATACGTGGTGATGTAGCCTTTCGCCGCGTGCGTCACGTCACGCATCTGGCGCGCGGCCACCAGGCCGATCATCATCTGATTGTTTTGTTGGATACCGTAGATCAGTGCCGGCGTGATAAGCGCGATGGCGATAAAGGCAAAGGCGAGCATGATGGGCATACGAGATCCTCAGGATGTGGGGCGGACTATCACATAGATCGCCTCGCCGTTGGTCACGCTGGCGGGCGGCGCCCCAAGGACTCCGCCCGCAGCCGACACCATCTGCCCGCCGGCGACGTACCCATAGGCAATATCTCCATAGGTCGCGGCCAGATTGCGCGCCACCCACTGGACAGTGCCGGTCTGGCCGGGCGGCATGGCCGAGACGATCAAAAGGCCATTTGTGATCTGCGCCGAGGCCTGCGCGGGCAGTACATACGGATCGAGATAGGGGGTGAGGCTCGCCGGGGCAATCGTGCCGGTCGCAGCTGGATTGGCTTCTGCATAGGCGACCGAGGCATGCGCCAGCGCACGGAAGCTTGCGGCGAAGGTCTGGGCGCTCTCCTCCGCCAGAGGCGGGATCAGGATCTGACGCTGCGCGCCGACCATCGCGACCATGGCCATGAACCCCAGAATGATCAGCACACCGGGCATATCACGCTCCTCAACGCTTCCGTGAAGCGCCCCCTAATGCGCCCCGCAAAGCGGCCTGGGCGATCCAGGAAGGCCCGTGCGAGAGGAGGCGGTCGGTCCACGAGAAGGCGGCCGAGGCCACACACAGGACAGCAGATGTCCCAAACAACACCGCAACGAAGATTGCGCCTGCAAACGCGTACCAAGCGCTTGCCGCGAGCGACACAATCGCGCACGCGGCATCCAGGAGGCGCCATCCCGTCCACGGCCAGCGTCCGTTGATATCCGGTTTCACGGGAGTCTTCGGGAAGGGAAACATGCGATTTCGGTGCTCCGTATGCGTGGTATTAGGACCAATATAGCGTAACGCCACCTGCGTACCAAGACCATGCCGGCACTGGGAGGATTTGTTAGAAGGACCGCCCCATCAGGAGGGCGTTTGTCTGGCGCTCGATGTCGGTCTTCAAGGACGCCACCTGCCCTTCGCGGATTTTCATGCGCTGCTGCTCTTCCGTCACGAAAAACGGCTCTGCCTTCAGGATCCGTGTCGTACCCTGCGCGCTCCTCCGCGATAGCAGATGGAGCGTGATCAAAGCCTGTAGGGTCTGAGCCACCGAAGGAAGGTCCGCAAGAAGGCCGAGCTTGACCAGTGCCTGTTGGGCGTTATCCGCGTGGATCGTGGACACCACCAGCATGCCGCTCGCCGCCGCAAGACAGGCCGTGCGGGCCGCCGCCTGCTCGCGGATCTCGCCGATGTAGAAGGTATCCGCCGATGACCTCAGTGTATCGGACAGGACCCGGGACACATCCGCATCGTCGACGATTTCCTCCTGGTAGCATTGGCCTGCCCCGTAATCGCCTTGCATGTCGTACTCGACGGGATTTTCGGCGGTCCATGTGAATCCGCCGCTCTGGGACAGACGCGCCAGAAGAAGCGCGCAGGCGGCCGTGGTCTTGCCGGCACCGGGGCCTCCCGCGAAGAGTATGAGACCGGCGCGCAGATTGGGATCCATCAGCCGCCGCGTGACCGCAGTCGGCAAACCTAAATCGGAAAAAGCGCGCGGTACCGCATCCAGACGCCGTGCGACGAAAACGACGCCACGGGCCGTGTCGCGGCGCTGGACACGCAAGGTGATGGCGGGCGCCCCCGATGAAGTCCACAGGAAACGAAAACGCGCCTGTTCTTGCCCCAGGAGCGCCTGATAGAGGGACTCCGCTTCCGCCCACAGCGAGGCCGGCAGCGGCGACAACATGAGACCGTCGGCAAGCGATTTGGCGCGGCACTCGGGCCCGGACGCAGACAGCGCCAGATCCGCCAAGGGAAGATCTGCCAGCGCCCGCACGGATGCGGGCGGACCCGCGGGACCGCCGGGCTTACCATCGCCCGGCATCAGCCGTTGTTCTGCGTGTTGACGAAGGTCACGGTATTGGCGCCGGGCCCCGCTGTACAGTCCTGGCCCGCCACGGCCGGCGCGACAGGGGTGTTGCTGGCGGCGAGCGTCCCGTTGATCTCTATCTCGTACGCAGTCGTGTCCTCGGCGATCGCGGCACATGATGCGTTGCCAAGACCGCTCTCGATCAGGTCAAACCCGTTGGTGATGTTGGGATCCGGCTGCAAGGTCACGGTACCGCCGTAGGCGTTGACGATGTTGTTGCCGCTCACCATATTGCCCGGCACGAGTTTTTGCGTGATCGCCAGGCTATTCGTAAGCCCTGCATACGAAGCTTGCTGGGCAAACGCTCCATCCACGGACGCCGTGATTTGCGCGATCTGCTGGTTGGTGGTGCTCACCTTCCCCGAGCCTAGCATCTGATAGCCGGCATAGGAGCCGGCCGCGATGATCATGGCGAACACCAACAGCATGAACACGGTTGTAATCGTCATACCCTGCTCTCCTTTCCATTGAAGCGAATTCCCTCTTTGGAA
>JAJZZU010000088.1 GCA_021797365.1 Pseudomonadota bacterium
CGGAGGCGTACCACTTGCCGGCCTTGTGCAAGATCTCACAGGTCACAGGCGTGCCGGTCGTGCGGGCCCGGCGGCCGCGCATCGGAATGTGTCCGACGCCTTGGAGATACAGCTTGCCGTGGACGCTGTTCTCGCCGGCGTGCAGTCTCCAGCCGTCGCCGTGGGTCTTGTAGCCCCAGCCGGGATAGCGACGGAGAGACTTGAAGCGCGGGAAACCCGGCGTGTCGCCATTCTTCACCCGCCGGAAGAAGGCCTGAAAGGCCAGGTGCAGGCGCTTGAGCGTGACTTGCTCGGATTGGGCGTTCAGAGAGGCAAGACCTGGACGCTGCTGGCGCCACCTCGTCAGCACTTTGCATTGCGCGGCGAAGGTGAGCGCTGTCTCTGTTTCCCGATAGACGCGGATGCGTTCTTCCAGCGCCGTGTTATACAACCGCTGATGCAAGCCCCGCATCGTCTCCAGCCGCTCCGCCTGGGTGGCGTTGGGATAGAGGCGATACATGACTTTGCGATAGGGCATGACGTCATTCTATTCGGCCACCATGACCCCGCAAACCCTCGGAAACACCGGGCATCAGAGTATTGATAATCGGAACTATCATTTGGTTCTGGTCACGAAATATCGCCGCAAGTGCATGACTGGCCCCATGCGGGACCGGCGGGAGACCCTTGGCCGCAACGCAGTGGCACAATAGGAGCGCGAAGTGCGGGCATTCCACGGTGAAGCGGATCATGTCCATTGGCTCCTGGCGCTGACGCCCAAGGTGTTGCCATCCGCCTTTCTGAATAACCGCAAAACGGTCACGAGTCGCTTGTTACGCAAGGAATTTGCCGACCATCTGAAGCGGTATTACTGGAGCAAGCCCGTATTCGGGAGTCGCAGTGACGGCATCCTCACCGGGGGCGGCGCTCCCCTGTCCGTGCTCAAACAATACAGGGGCCATGCGGCCCACAATGTCGAACAGCAGGGACGGCCGGGATGATCGTCCGTTGGGCGCTAGCGCCGCCTCACCACCCCCTGAACCGCCGCGCGGTTACAGGCGGAGCACTGCGGCGCTTTCTGGTAGGAATTCGGGATCAAAAGTCGATCTCCACGGGTTCATTGATCACAAGCTTCCACCGGGCATTTTTCTCGTGAAGCTCGGATAGGGATTCAATGAGGGGCTTGACGGAGGGGTCCAGGGGTACCGCCGTCTTGGCCTTTTTGACGAAAGGTTCCAGCGCGTTGGCTTGGCCCGCGTGCCCTGCCCGTTCGAGCAGGTAGCCCAGTCGTCGCACGGACGAGTTTTCATAGGCAGCGGCCGCTTTGGCGAGCGCACGCGGCTCGGCCTTGGCTCCAATGTCCTTGGCGATCTGCGCAACCCCATTGATACCGGCGGCCTTGTGGAAGTAGCGTGCGCAATCCAGCAACGTCAGCTCGACGCCGGCCACTTGGGCAAAACCGGCATCACTCTTTATCCGGTCGAGCCAATCGGGTTGATTGAGCTTTACGAAGGTCTTGGATGTCTGGTAGAGAAACTGGAGGCGGTGGCGTCCGATCTCGAAGTCCCGCAACTGCTTGGGCACAACCACCTGAAAGACCATGGCAGCCTGGTGCGATGAACCGTGGAAGGCCGCAGCACGCAGCAGCGAGATACGGTAGTCGAGACCCTGGTACTTCATCAAGGGATCGATCCAACGCACGGGGTCGGGAGCGCCGGTCATCTGGTCCTCGGGACGCAGGATCAAATAGAAGCCATGGCGAGGGTTGGCCAGCCGCTGTTTTTTCACCAGCCGGGTGATTGCGGCGGTCAGGCCATCAGGTTTCAGATCGACCGCAGCCAGCGCCTCTTCGCGGTTGAAGTGCGCACGACCATGACGAAGCCGATCATCAACGAATTGGTCAAGGGATGCCATTCCCGGATCATATGCAAAAACAGACAAAAGTACAAGGTTTCTGCGTATAAGTTGGGATGCTTGGGGACTGTATTCCGGGCTATACAAATCGATACCCCGACGGGTGCTGCACTTCGTTTGTCCGAAAAATGGGGTGTTACTTCGGATAAAACATCCAAGGCAAAAGGGCGTCCCGGCACGTGGTACCGTCGGGCTCGCGGGCGTTGCCCCGCGCCTCGTGCCAAGTCGCGGCCATGCGGCTTTTTATCCCTGACGCCTCCGGCTCACCGGGCCTGCGCGCTCCGCTTGCCAAGGAGACAGTGGAGCGTGTGAGAGGCGGCCTTGCTGTTCCCCAAGGTACCACGTCGTTCTCGCCGTCAAGGGCCGCGCGTGCCTGGCACGCCGGCGTCCATGCGGCCGTCTGCGACCCCTGACTGCTGCGCTGCGCCGTGTTCCTCCGGTTCCGGGCAATTCCGCCCGATTCGGACTGGAGCACGATCATGTCGCAACTTACTCTTTCTCTCGATTCTTCCCTTCTCGTTCGCGATGTCGCAGGCGACTACCGTCCGGCCAATGCCGACGAGGTGTTGCAGGCGGCGCGGCGTGTGCTCGCAGAACAGATGCGCGGCTGCGAAGCGCTAACCTCGCCGCAGGTGGTGCGCGACTTCCTGCGGGTCAAACTGGGGACACTGGAGCATGAGGTGTTCGGCGTCATCCATCTGGATGCGCAGAACCGCGTCATCGACTACGTCGAGACGTTCCGCGGCACGGTGAGCCAGACATCGGCGTATCCGCGCGAGGTGGTCAAGGAGGCATTGGCCAGGAACAGCGCTGCGCTGCTGCTGGTGCACAACCACCCATCGGGTGCAGCCGAGCCGTCGCGGGCCGACGAGATGCTGACGCAGACGCTGAAGTCGGCGCTGGCACTGGTGGACATGCGGGTGCTGGATCACCTGATTGTCGCCGGTAGCGCCATCCTGTCGCTTGCCGAACACGGGCTGTTGTAGCCCAAGGGGGATTTGCCCCCTTTTTGCTGTGCCCTTGGTTTCGAGAAAGAACTGCGCTGCGCTTGCCTCCAGGGGTCGGCTAACGCCCACCCCGCCGTGCAGGCTTGGCGCCCCGCAAGACCGCCGAACAGGCGGTGCCTGATCGGCCCGCACACGATGCTGTTTTCGCGCTGCGCGCTTCGGTCACTTCCATCAAGGTGTGCCTACGGCACGCAGTGGCGCTCGCCGCGCGGCGTTGGTCCGTCGATCATCTGGCCGTAAGCCGGTCATCCGTCTTTCCCTCTCCGTTATCGCTGATCCCGCGACCATAGCCAGCGGTGCCTGTCCGACAAGGCGCGCAGGGCCGTGTCCTCGCTGCGCTGCGGGCCGCACCACCCTGCGCTTCCCTCCTTGACCGCCAGACCCTCGCCGGCCCGGTTGTTCGCGGGCGATGAACTCAGGAAAGACGGCGGCAACGGCGACCAGCCCAGCTCACTGCGCCGAACAAACCAAAGTCCACACCGGGCTCCGAAACTTGGAATCCGGTCAGCTTTGAAACCATAGGAGGCCACGCATGCAGACACCAACGCCGTGAATCACCCAACAAGTTTTCTTCTTCCATTTCTTCAATTTTCCGCGAGGGATAGGAGCGATCACCATGAACACCGTTACCCATCAAGAAACCCAGGCCATGCACGCAGTCGCCACCGCTGCCGTTGCGGCACACGAGCTGCTGTTGATTCCGCTGCCTCAGTTGCGGCCTTCGAGCCGCAACGTGCGCACGAGCAGCGGTGCTTCGATTCCCGAACTGGCGTCGAGCATCGCCCGCGTCGGCCTGCTGCAAAACCTCACCGTGACCGCAACAAGCGACGGCGAACATTACGAAGTCGTCGCGGGCAAGCGGCGGCTGGCCGCGTTGAAGTTGCTGGCGAAGCGGCGCAAGCTCGACAAGACGCACGATGTGCCTTGCCTGCTGGTGCCGGATGCGTCGGCGCGCACCGTGAGCCTGACCGACGGCGCGCGGCATGCCCCGATCGCGCGTACGATACGGGGCCCAGAGCCACGCTTGGGCGCGTATCCCTACGGGGGTATGGCCTGAAAGGCGCCTGCGGTGTGGACTGTGTCTAAACTTTGCCAAGAGACGCTTATGGACTATTTACCCATTTTCCTCGACATCCGCTCGGCCCGCGTCCTGGTGGTCGGCGGTGGCGAGGTCGCGGCACGCAAGGTCGGCCTACTCCAGGGTGCGGGCGCCCGCGTGGTGGTCGTATCTCCGGAGCTGTGCCCGAGGCTTGCGGCCGCAAAGGCCGCCGGCGAAATCACCCATATCTCGCGGGTGTTCACGGTCGCCGACGTCGCCGGTGCGCGCGTTGTGATCGCCGCCACCAACCATGCGTCCACCAACAAGCGCGTCTATCAGGCCGCCACCGCCGCGCGGGTACCGGTCAACGTGGTCGACCATCCGGCGCTCTGCACCTTCATCATGCCCTCGATCATCGACCGCTCTCCGGTGCTGGTCGCCGTGTCGAGCGGTGGGACATCGCCGGTCCTCGCGCGCCTTTTGCGTGCACGCCTGGAGACCCTGGTGGCATCGACCTATGGGGCGCTCGCCGCCTTCATGGCCCGCCACCGGCCCGAGGTCCGTCAACGGATCACCTCACCTACCCAGAGGCGCCGCTTCTGGGAACGCGTACTTCAGGGGCCGGCCGCCGAATTGCTGCTCGCAGGCGAAGAAAATGCGGCCGCGGAGGTCTTCGCGCGCGAGCTCGCACAGCCGGAAGGCGGCGGCGTGGGACTCGTGTCCTTGGTCGGTGCGGGCCCCGGCGATCCGGATCTCCTCACCTTGCGCGCCCTGCGACTCATGCAGGAGGCCGATGTCATCGTCCATGACCGCCTGGTGGCAGCCCCCATTCTCGCGCTCTGCCGGCGCGAGGCCGAGCGCATTGATGTCGGCAAAGACGCCGGACATCACGCCGTGCCCCAGGGACGGATCAACCAGCTGCTCGTGGAGCTTGCCACAAGCGGCCGGCGGATCGTGCGTCTCAAGGGCGGCGACCCCTTCGTCTTCGGGCGGGGCGGCGAGGAGATCGACGCCCTCGTGGAGGCTGGCATCCCCTTCCAGGTGGTACCCGGTATCACCGCCGCACTCGGCTGCGCGGCCTACGGCCATCTGCCGCTCACGCATCGCGACTACGCCCAATCCTGCGTCTTCGTCACCGGCCACTGCCGCAAAGGCGACCTGGCCCTGAACTGGGAGGCCCTCGCCAAGCCGCACCAGACCCTGGTCTTCTACATGGGGGTCGCGGCGCTTGCGACCATCAGCCGCGAGCTCGTGGCCCACGGCCTGCCTCGCTCCACCCCGGCGGCGTTGATCGAACGGGGTACGACCCCGAAACAACGCGTGCTCACCGGCACCCTCGCCGACCTCCCCGACATCGTCGCCCAAGAGGCCATTGAGCCGCCCACGCTCATCATCATAGGCGAGGTGGTGCGTCTCCACGATCGCTGGGCCCAAGGCCGCGGTGCCCAGGCGAGCGAGCTGCGCGCCGCCGGATAGACACAAGCGGACACCCTGTTCTCGCCACGGGGTAAATGCGGGCGACAAACCGTTGCCGTTCGGCATTGGCGCAGCAATTCTCAATGTGGCGCTGATCATGGGCACCGAGTGGCGTCCCGCATGACGAGAAGGCGCCCAACATCCGGCACAGGCGCGTCCAGACAGACGCATTCTTGCATCGTCACCGGGTGATCCAGGCGCTGTCGCTTCACATTGAGAATTGCTGGCATTGGCGCCCGTTTGTTGACGCTACCTCTTATGTACGGGTACCATACGTACGTACAGAAAGACTTTGGGGCTTTTTATGGCAACGACCGCAGTTAGGGAGGGCCGGATTGAATTGAGGGCCACTAGGGAAGAGAAGCAGCTTCTGGCGGCGGCAGCCGCTTATGAGCGGCTGGACGTGACGAGCTTTATTATGCGTGCTGTGTTACCCGCCGCGCGCGGCGTCGTCGACCGTGCTGAGCGTATTGCACTGAGTGAACGTGACAGTCGGCGCGTGCTCGAGTTGCTGGAGCATCCGCCTAAGCCGACCGCGGCCCTTCGAGCCGCCGCTCGGCGCCGTGCCACCCGAAAGTGATTATGGCGTGGATTGGCACGAAAAGGCCATTGATCGGCGGCACGACCGCAAAGCCTTCGATTGCGGCATCCCCGAGCTCAATACCTATCTCGACCGTTACGCCCGCCAGAACCATGCCTCCGGCGGGGCCAAGACCTTTGTAGCCGTACCACCAGAACAGCCCAACCACATTCTCGGCTATTACACGATAAGCCCAGGTTCTATCGCGTTTGCTCACGTTCCCGCCGAGATCACCCGCCGACTCGGGCACTATGACGTACCCATATTCCGCTTGGGTCGGCTTGCCGTGGATCTCACCATACAACGCCAGGGGCTCGGAGGGGAATTGCTGCTCGCGGCCGGCGAACGCGCGCTGGCTGTCGCTACGGAAGTAGGGGGCGTTGCCCTTGCCATCGACGCCAAAGACGAGGCTGCGGCGCGCTGGTATGGACGCTTCGGCGCGCTCCCGTTACTGGACGATCCCCGAAAACTGGTCTTGCCGCTCAGCGCCATCGCCGAAGCCCTGAAATCGACCGGAAAGACGCGTTCCTGATCCTGCCGATTCCCGGTCGATCTTACGGTCTGGCTACCTTGCCCGCCTTATGGTTTAGGCTACGATAGACAGGTCCAATCCGATCACCAAGCGCCGCTTCGACATCGAATGGATTACGGACGAAGAAGCTATCGCCTACGATCACAAGAGCGACGGCATGTACCCGCGGATGACCAACGATCGCACTCTATCATCGGCCGAAGTTCTTCAGGCGCACAAGGGCCAACCTATGATTGAGAAGCGGTTCGAGCAGATCAAGACCGTGCACGAGATTGCCCCCGTGTTTCTCAAAGACGAGGGCCGAATCGAGGCGCTCTTCACGGTGTACTTCCTTGCGCTTCTCGTCCAGTCCCTCATGGAGCGTGAGCTGCGTCTTGCCATGGAGCGGGAGGGTATCGAGGAGCTCCCGCTCTATCCTGAGCAACGCCCATGCGCTCGCCCTACCGCTGAACAGGTCTTACGTCTCTTCAGCCTCGTTGAGCGACATAGACTTCTCCGGGAAGGGCGCACCATTCAGGTCTTCGACGCCAATCGGACGGATTTTCAGCGCCAGGTGCTCAGCCTCCTTGGCATGTCAGAGCAGGCATTTCGATCAAAAAACTAGGCGGCTCATTCACGCCAAATTATCTCGCCGACCTGCGGAATGTAAGGCATGCCTCCCTGCCCTCACGAAAGCCGCGCCAGCCGCTCCACCGTATCGGGGTAGTTCTCTACCATGCGAATCAAGAGGGCGGCTTGGGCATTAGGCCGTGCCCGGCCTTGTTCCCAATTTTCCAGGGTGCGGACATTAGTGCGCAGGGTACGCGCGAAGACGGTGCGCGAGATATTGAGTCGCTCGCGCAGGGCCAGAATCTCCTCGGCCGTGACGATGGGCGTCGGTTTGACATCTATGGAGTGACGAGTGAGGGTGATTTTCCCGGCCCGTTCATCGGCTAGTGCCACAAACCCTTCACGGATTTCCGCAAAGATGTCGCGCTTCTCTTTTTTCACAGGGTACCCCTTGCCTTTAATTCAGCGTCCAACAGGACTTTCAGAGTGTGACGTTCCTTGGCCGTCAGGTCGCTCGCTTCGTTCTTGTCATAGACGGTGAACAACCAAAACTGCGCGCCTAACGAGTACCAGTAATAGATGATACGTAACCCGCCCCGTTTCCCCTGACCTCGACGAGTGCCCCCATGCCGAACTTTCCGCAGGCCGCCTGACCCCTGGATGACGTCGCCCGCCATGGGATTGCCCATGAGAGTGGCTTGGAGTGCTCGAAACCCCTCGTCATCAAGGTAGTTCTGGCGTAACCGGGAGAACACGGGCAGTTCGACAAAAACCGCTTTCATGACTACGGTATACGCAATCTGCGTATACTGTCAAGAGGGAGTGGTTGGAGACAGCAATGCGTCAGAGGGGTTCCCCTGATCAATAAGGGATGAAGTCGCGCCGCCTTCATGTGTCGTTCCTGCAACTCAAGTAAGGGCAATACTGTTATGTGGTTAAGAGGAAGGGCGCGATTAGGGCGGGCGCCAAGCCACCTCTGAACGCAGCCCCTGTTGCCCACGCACTTGAGGCCTCTACCAAGCTCTGCGAGATGCGAGGCTGTCGTACGGAACCTACATGGAAACGCGGGCCTGTCATCTGTTCCTCAAAATGGCCGACGAGCGCACCAAGGCGCCATGAGGCCAGAACGGTCCACCCCCAAAGAGGACGATGCGCGCTACGGTGTAGCGCCTTCTTAAGGGCAAACGCACCGGTCCGGCGACCAACTCACGGCCACATCTCTCATGTGTGGGGCGGCGGTAAAACGCTGGGCCTTTGCCCATTAAGACCCGGATCTTTAGCGAGAGTTTTGCGAAGGTTGCGCCAATCGGGACGTTGTAGGACCCCTATAACGTAGACAAGGTTAAAGGCCTGCCGAGCCGCCCCTGGTCCAGGGGCCAATGGCGGCGGCTGTCAAG
>JAJZZU010000089.1 GCA_021797365.1 Pseudomonadota bacterium
CATTGGCCTCTATGGTCATGTGTTCATCGACCACCAGCCGCACCCCCATACGACCGAGAAGCTCCATGGTCGTCGTTATGTCCTGGAGATGCGGGACATTGCTGATGCGTGGGGGCGTCTGTGATACGTGCCTTGTGCGTCGCCGTAGGTGTCTATGTCGCGGCGGTCTTTTTCGTGGTGCTGCCGGTCCGGCATCCGCTGTTTCTGATCTTGTTTGGTGTCCTTGGCAGCGCCGCGCTCGGTGCCCTGGGGGTCATTGCCGGGGTGTGGGCGGAGCGCTTCGATCAGCTCGCCGGCTTTCAGAATTTCGTGGTCGTGCCGTTGTCGTTTCTAAGCGGCGTCTTCTATTCATTGCGTAACCTGCCGCCCTTTTGGCAGATGGTGTCGCGCCTGAACCCGCTACTTTACATGATCGACGGTTTCCGCTATGGGTTTTTCGGGACGTCCGATGTGTCGCCGGGGTTCAGTCTTGGCATAGTGGCGGCTTTCTGCGCGCTCGTGTCGCTCCTGGCACTGGCATTGGTCGGGCGGGGCTACCGCCTGCGGAATTAGCCCTTTCCCGCAGTCTAGGAGACGGGTATCCTTAAAGGTTAGATGGGATCGGTATCACGATATGATTACACCGCAAGAGATCAAGGACCTCATAGAGGCCGGGTTGCCGGGCGCGCAGGCGCGGGTGAGCGGCGATGGCCACCACTTCGAGGCCAGTGTGGTATCGCCGGCCTTTCAGGGCAAGACCCGGATTCAACAGCACCAGTTGGTGTACGCTGCCCTAGGCGACCGGATGCGTGAGCAGATACACGCCTTATCGCTGAAGACCGACCTGCCGTGAGGGCGGGACGGACATGTCTGATGGGAGATCGATGATGAGCATTGAAGACCGTATTCGGGAGCAGGTCACGGAGAACGACATCGTTCTCTATATGAAGGGTACGCCGCAGTTTCCTCAGTGCGGTTTTTCCGGGAAATCCGTGCAGATGCTGAAGGCCTGTGGCGCGCAGTTCAAGGGCATAGATGTGCTCGCCGACCCGGAGATTCGCGACGGCATCAAGCGTTTCTCCAACTGGCCGACCATCCCCCAGCTCTACATTCGTGGCGAGTTCATAGGCGGTTGCGACATCATGTCCGAGCTCTACGAGAAAGGGGAATTGCAGAAGCTCGTGTCGGGCACCGGGAGTTGAGCAACCCGGGACAGGGCGGGAATAAGGCCGCCGGGCCGGCGGCCTTATTTTTTCTCAAAATGGGGGGACGGCGCGACCGTGGATAAGCTCATTGTCAATGGGGGCGCGTCCTTGCGCGGCGAGATCCGAATCTCGGGCGCCAAGAATGCCGCCCTCCCGGTGCTCGTAGCCTCGCTTCTGACCAAAGAACCCCTACGCATCAGCAATGTCCCGCATCTCCAGGACATAACGACGACCATGGAGCTTCTCGGTCGTATGGGGGTGCGGCTGGTGGTCGATGAACACATGACCATAGAGGCCAATGCCTCGGACATCCACACGCTGCGCGCCCCTTACGATCTGGTACGCACCATGCGCGCGTCGATACTGGTGCTAGGCCCCCTGCTTGCGCGCTTCGGGGAGGCCGAGGTATCCATGCCCGGGGGCTGCGCCATCGGCTCGCGGCCGGTCAACCTGCACATCAAGGGCCTGCAGGCGATGGGTGCCGATATTACCATCGAGGACGGCTACATCCGCGCGCGCACCAAGCGCTTAAAGGGGGCGCGCATCTTCATGGATGCGGTGTCGGTGACGGGGACCGAGAACCTGCTGATGGCGGCGACCCTGGCCGACGGCACGACGGTCATCGAGAATGCCGCGCGCGAGCCCGAGATCATCGATCTCGCCGACTGCCTGAACCGCATGGGCGCGCGCGTGAGCGGCGCGGGCAGCGCGGTGCTGACCGTGGAGGGCGTGCGCGAATTGCATGGCGCGTGCCACGACATTATCCCCGATCGCATAGAGACCGGCACCTACCTAGTGGCGGCGGCCATGACTGGGGGCTGTGTGAAGCTGCGTTGCGCGCGCCCGGCGTTGCTCGAGGCAGTGCTGGACAAGTTGCGCGAGGCCGGGGCGGCCATAGAGACGGGCCCCGACTTCGTGCGATTGTCGATGGAAGGGCGCGAGTTGCGTGCGGTGAATGTCCGCACCGCACCGTATCCGGCGTTCCCGACCGACATGCAGGCCCAGTTCGTGGTCTTGAACGCCATTGCCGCAGGCACTGGGACGGTCGTGGAAACAGTGTTCGAGAACCGTTTCATGCACGTCCATGAGTTGCAGAGGATGGGTGCGGATATCGCCATGGAGGGCAATATGGCGGTGGTGCGCGGGGTTAAGGCCCTGCACGGCGCCCCGGTGATGGCCACCGATCTGCGCGCCTCGGCAAGCCTCGTGCTGGCCGGGCTCGTGGCGCGATCCGAGACGCTCATCGATCGCATCTATCATATCGACCGAGGCTACGAATGCATCGAGGAGAAGCTCGCGCAGCTCGGGGCGCGTATCCGCCGCATCCCAGGCTCGCAACTCGGCGACTGGACGACGCGGCAGACGGCGTGACATGGTAACGCTGGCCTTATCGAAGGGGCGCATCCTGGAGGAAAGCATCCCTTTGCTCGAGCGCGCCGGGATCGTCCCTGAGGAGGACCTCGCCAAGACCCGCCGTCTTATTGTCGGCACCAGCATCCCCGGTGTCCGGCTGGTGGTGATACGCGCCGCCGATGTCCCGACCTATGTCCGCTACGGGGCCGCCGATCTTGGCATCGCCGGCCGGGATGTACTCCTCGAAGACGGCGGCGAGGGGCTCTATGAGCTCGCCGACCTCGGGATCGCCACCTGCCGGCTGATGGTGGCCTCGCCGATCGATGAGATGGCCCGCGAGGGCGCGCGTTCCTGGACGCGGCTGCGCGTGGCCACCAAATATGTCCGTATCACCGAGCGTTATCTGGCCGCCCAGGGCATCCAGGCTGATATCATTCATCTCTACGGATCCATGGAGCTCGCGCCGCTCGTGGGACTGGCGGATCGCATCGTGGATCTCGTGAGCAGCGGACGGACGCTGGCCGCCAATGGGCTAAAGCCCATCGAGCACGTCCTCGACGTGAGCGCTTGGCTTGTCGCCAACCGCGCGGCCATGAAAATGAAATACGAGGCCTTGAGGCCCGTGATCGCCTGTTTGGCGGGGGAGCGAGGGCAATGAGCGGTATCGCGCGACTACGTACGCAAGACGAGACCTTCGGTGCGGCGTTCAAGGCCCTGCTCGCGCGCAGCGAGACCGATTCGCGCGCCGCCGAGGGGGTGGCCCGCGAGATTATAGAGGACGTGCGCGCCCGGGGCGATGCCGCACTGCTCATGTGGACCGAGCGTCTCGATGGGCGCGCGGCGCGCACGGTTGCGGAACTGGAGGTCCCGGCGCGCGCGCTTGCCGCGGCCTTCGAGGGTCTGACGCGCGCCGAGCAGGAGGCCCTGCGCGAGGCCGCGGCGCGTATCCGGACATTTCACGAACATCAGGTCATCGCACCCCACATGCAGGAGGATGCCCTGGGCTCGCGCCTGGGCCAGAAGGTGACGGCGCTGGACCGGGTCGGTCTTTATGTGCCGGGCGGCAAGGCCGCCTATCCGTCATCGGTGCTGATGAACGCCATCCCTGCGCGCATCGCCGGGGTCGGCGAGCTTGTCATGATGGTCCCGGCCCCGGGCGCGCCGCCGCCGCTCGTACTCGCGGCCGCCTATGTGGCCGAGGTCGATCGCGTGTTCCTGGCGGGCGGGGCGCAGGCGATCGCGGCGCTCGCCTATGGCACGGCCAGCGTGCCGCGTGTCGACAAGATCGTGGGGCCCGGAAACGCCTATGTGGCGGCCGCCAAGCGTCTGGTATTCGGACAAGTGGCCATCGACATGATTGCCGGGCCCTCGGAGGTGGCGATCGTCTGCGACGGCGCCACCGACCCCTCGTGGATCGCCTATGACCTCTTTGCCCAGGCCGAGCACGATGAGGGCGCGCAGGCCCTGCTGTTTGCGCCCGACGAGGCGTTCCTGGAGGCGGTGGCCTCCGAGATCGACCGGCTGCTGCCGGCAATGGAGCGCCGCGCCATCATAGAAAAGGCGCTTGCCGGTCACGGGGCCCTGATCGCGGTGCGCGACCTAGACGAGGCTCTGGCGCTGGTAAACGAGGTGGCCCCCGAGCACCTCGAGCTCTCGTTCGACGGGGCCGAGGCGGTACTCGACCGCGTGCGTCACGCCGGCGCGATCTTCGTGGGGCGCCATACCGCGGAGTCGCTGGGGGATTATTGCGCGGGCCCCAATCACGTCCTGCCGACGTCCGGGACCGCGCGTTTTAGCTCGCCGCTCGGGGTGTACGATTTCCAGAAGCGGACGAGCATCGTGTTCTGCACCCCCCAGGGGGCCGCGGTGCTCGGCAAGACCGCCTCGATCCTGGCGCGCGGCGAGGGGCTCACGGCACACGCGCGCTCCGCCGAGTGCCGCATGCATGGCTGATGTCTCGCGCTTCATAGCCGCCGGCGTGCGCGCGCGCAGCGCCTATCACGTGGTGGCCGGCGAGCCCGCGATCAAGCTCGATGCCATGGAGAGCCCCTATCGCCTGCCCATGGAGCTGCGCGATCGTTGGCTCCATGCCTTGCGCGACTTGGCCTTGAATCGCTACCCGTCGCCCGAGCAGTACGAGCGCGTGAAGGCGCGGCTTGCGCGCGATGCCGGACTTGCGCCGCATATCGGGGTGGTCCTCGGCAACGGCTCCGACGAGATCCTGCAAAACATCCTGTTGGCGCTTGCCAGCAACGTCACGGTGGTGGCGCCCACGCCGACCTTTGTCATGTACGAGCAGATCGCCGCCATCCTTGGCCGGCGCTTCGTCGGCATACCGCTCAAGGAGGACTTTGCGCTCGATGTCCCGGCACTGCAGGACGCGCTCGCCCGGCATGCCCCGGCGCTGCTCTTTCTGGCCTACCCGAACAACCCGACCGGCACTCTGTACCCGATGGATGCGGTGCGCGCGCTGCTCGATGTCGACGACGCCGCGGTCGTGATCGATGAGGCCTACTACCCATTCGCCCAGGCAAGCCTCATGGGGGCGGTGGAGGATAGGCCACGGCTGCTGGTGGTGCGTACCCTGTCCAAGCAGGGCCTGGCGGGGTTGCGCTTCGGGTGGCTAGCCGCCGATCGTGCCTGGACCGACGAGCTGGAGAAGGTGCGCCTGCCCTATAACGTGGGCGTGGTGACCGCCACGAGCGTGGAATTCGCCCTCGACTATGCCGATGTGTTCGCCGACCAGGCGGCGCGCATACGTGCCGAGCGCGGCCGCCTGTACGAGGCGCTGCGCGCGCAGGTCACGGTATGGCCGAGCGAGGCCAATTTCCTGCTCTTTCGGCCCCCTGTCCCGGCAGATGCCGGGCGCATCCATGCGCGCCTCAAGGATGCCGGCATCCTGATCAAGAACCTGGCGGCAGCCGGCGGGGCGCTGGCCGGTTGCCTGCGGGTCACGGTCGGGACGCCCGCGGAGAATGAGGCCTTTCTTGCGGCCCTGGCCCGGGCCTTGTAGGCTGTTTCGGCGGCGCCCCTAGAGAGGAAACGGTTGTGCGGACGGCAAATGTCGTGAGGAAGACCCTGGAGACCGAGGTCGCGGTGACCTTGGTGATCGAAGGCAGCGGCGCATCGCGCCTGAAGACCGGTCTGCCGTTTTTCGAGCACATGCTCGATCAGGTGGCGCGCCATGGGCTCATGGATCTCACCATCGAGGCCACCGGCGATCTCGCAGTCGATGCCCACCACACTGTGGAGGATGTCGGCATTACCCTCGGTCAGGCGCTCGCCCAGGCGATGGGCGACAAGGCGGGACTTACCCGTTATGGCCATGCCTATGTGCCGCTCGACGAGGCGTTGACGCGTGTGGTGGTGGACCTGTCGGGACGCCCGGGACTCTTTTACCGGGCCACCTTCCCGCGCGCCCGTATCCACGATTTCGATGTCGACCTCATAGAGGAGTTCCTGCGCGGTTTCGTCAACCATGCGCGTGTCACCCTGCATGTCGACGTGCTGGCCGGACATAATGCCCACCATGTCGCCGAGACCCTGTTCAAGGCCTTCGGGCGGGCGCTGCGCATGGCGCTTACGCCCGATGCGCGCGCGGCCGCGCAGATCCCATCCACCAAGGGCAGTCTCTAGTCGGCCATGTCGCGTGTCGCGGTTCTGGATTACGGTATGGGTAATCTGCGTTCGGTGGCCAAGGCCCTGGAGCACGTGGCCCCGAAGGCGCGCGTGACCCTGGCCGCGGATGCGCGCGCGGTGGCGGCGGCCGACCGCGTGGTATTCCCGGGGCAGGGGGCCATCAAGGGCTGCATGCAGGCGCTGGTAAGCGATGAACTGTACGATGCGGTATTACAGGCCGCGCGCGAGCGTCCGTTTCTGGGCATCTGTCTGGGCCTGCAGGCCCTCTACGAATGCAGCGAAGAGGGGGGCAATATCGCCGGGCTGGGCCTTTTCCCGGGGGTCGTGCGCCGGTTCGCGGCGACCGTCGATCCCCAGGGCGCGCGCCTCAAGGTGCCGCATATGGGCTGGAACCGTGTTCGGCAGGTGCGCGCGCACCCGCTCTGGGAGGGCATAGCCGATGATACGCGGTTCTACTTCGTGCATAGCTATTACGCCGACAGCGCGGCCGCCCCGGAAACGGTCGGCGTGACCGACTACGGGCCTCGCTTTACATCGGCCGCGGCCTATGGAAACATCTTTGCGGTACAATTCCATCCAGAGAAGAGTCAGCGCGCCGGGTTGCGCCTGCTTCAAAACTTCATGGCTTGGGACGGGCGGACCGACAAATGCTAATCATTCCAGCGATTGACCTGAAGGACGGTCAGTGTGTCCGGCTACGGCAAGGCCGGATGGACGACGAGACGGTATTTTCCAGTGATCCGGTGGAGGTCGCTGGCCGGTGGGCCGACGAGGGTGCGAAACGCATCCACGTGGTAGACCTGAATGGGGCCTTCGCCGGCGAACCCATAAATGCACGCGTCATCCACGAGATCGCCAGAAACTATCCCGATATCGTGATTCAGGTAGGGGGCGGCATCCGGACCGAGGAGACCATCCAGACCTACCTCGACGCGGGTGTGCGCTACGTCATCCTTGGCACCAAGGCGGTGAATATGCCGCATTTCGTGGGCGACATGTGCGCGGAGTTCCCGGGACACATCCTCGTGGGCCTCGATGCCAAGGAGGGTAAGGTGGCGACCGACGGCTGGTCGAAGTTGTCGGGGCATGATGTGGTGGACCTCGTGCAGCGTTATCAGGACGACGGGGTCGAGGCCGTGATCTATACGGATATCGGCCGTGACGGCATGATGCACGGCGTCAATATCGAAGACACGCGTAGGCTCGCGGCCGCGATCTCGATCCCGGTCATCGCCTCGGGTGGCATCGCAAGCCTGGAAGACATCCGCAAGTTGTGCGCGATCGCAGACAGCGGGGTGCAGGGCGCCATTACCGGCCGCGCCCTTTATGAAGGCAAACTGCGGCTGCGCGAGGCGCAGCGCCTGGCGGACGAACTGGATCGGTCCGGCAGCGGCGCCACCGTCTGATGCTGGCCCGGCGCGTCATCCCCTGTCTTGACGTCGATTGCGGGCGGGTGGTGAAGGGCGTGCGTTTTCAGGAGATCCGGGATGCCGGCGATCCGGTGGCAGCCGCCCGTCATTATGACGAGGCCGGCGCCGACGAGCTCACCTTCCTCGATATCAGCGCCAGTCACGAGGGACGCGCGACCATGGTATCCGTGGTCGAGGCGATCGCCACCCAGGTGTTCATTCCGCTGACTGTGGGTGGCGGCGTACGGACCGTGGCCGACGTCCGCCGACTGCTCAATGCCGGCGCCGATAAAGTGAGCATCAACTCCGCTGCCGTCGAGCGTCCGGACTTCATAAAGGAAGCGGCCGATCACTTCGGTGCGCAGTGTCTGGTGGTCGCGGTCGACGCCAAGGCCGCGGACGGCCACTGGCAGGTATTCACGCATGGCGGGCGGCGCGCTACGGGCCTGGATGTGGTGGAGTGGGCCGGGCGCATGGCAGCGTTCGGCGCCGGCGAGATCCTGTTGACGAGTATGGACCGCGACGGCACGCGCGATGGATTTGATCTCCCGCTGACGCGCGCGGTGGCCGATGCGGTGTCGGTACCGGTCATCGCCTCCGGCGGTGTGGGGACACTGGCGCATCTCGCCGCCGGGGTCCTCGAGGGCCATGCCGATGCCGTGCTCGCGGCTAGTATCTTCCATTTCGGGGAGTTCTCAGTGGACGAGGCCAAGCGATATATGGCCGGCTGCGGCATCGAGGTGCGCCTATGAACCCCCCGCCGTGGACGGCGCAGGTGAAGTGGTCGGCCGACGGGCTCGTGCCCGCCATCGCCCAGGACGCGCGCAGCGGGCGGGTGCTGATGCTGGCGTGGATGAACGCCGAATCCCTGGCCGCG
>JAJZZU010000090.1 GCA_021797365.1 Pseudomonadota bacterium
GAAACGCTCGGCGATGATCAGTACCGTGTAATGCCCCCCATCGCCGGCGCCGGCGTGCCCGACGTGTTGTAGCGAGTCGTCCGTGACCAGGATCTCGGTGGGCGCGAAGGCCTCTTGCAGGCGTTCGCTGATGGCGTCGCGCAGACTCACGGCAGTACCTGACGAAATGGACGCACGGCCACATCCTCGTACACGGCGGCACGCGTGTAGGGGTCCTCGGAGGCCCAGGCGCGGGCTGCGATGAGCGACGGAAATTCCGCGACGATGAGGCTTGCGCTGTAGCCCGCCGGTCCTGGATCGGGGCTATCCACGGCCGGGCACGGGCCAGCCAATACCAGCCGGCCCTCATCCTGCAACGCCCGCAGGCGATCCAGATGTTCCGGTCGTGCGGCCTCGCGACGTGGGCCGCTATCGGATGCGAGTGTCCCCAGGATCATGTACAGCATAAAGCCCCTTTGCCAAACGGCGTGGGCCGGATGGATTGCGTAGCGCGTATCGTATGCGCCCTCCTGTCAGGAATAAAGGGCTTTAAAAGGCGTCGCGCCATTCTTTTTTTCAGGAAACCGGTCGCGCGCGCCCCCACGCCAGGCCGCCGCCGGGTGTAGACGGACATTGGCCGTGTCAGTGGAGGGAGTTCTGGGCGAGTGCCTGGAAGTAGTGGGTCATGACGGCGCGCACCCGTGCCGGATATTGCACGACCTCCATTTGACGCATCCCTTCCCGAAAGAAGTCCTTGGCATCTCCGGGGAGTCCCTGGATGAGATCGTCGAAGACCCGCGACATAAGTTCGGTATTATAGGAACGGGTGGCCACGATGGCACGGTTCAGCTGTAGGATGCGCCATGGGCGCCCATCGTCGGACTTGTCCGGGTCGGCGGCGATATCGCTCGCGGTCGCCTGCATGAGTTTTCCCATGAACGCGGTCATATCCTCCAGCGCCGCCGGCTCATGGAGTTCGTTGGCCATCACCGCCAGCCCATTTACAATGGGATCCAGGGCGCGCACATGCCCATGGTGACGTATGATCCAGTCGCCTATGGACACCGCGAGCCGTTCAAGCTCGGCCTTGGCCTTGGCAAGACCGAGTTGTTGGCCGATTTCGCTCAGTTCCGCGAGCGTGAGCAGGCCGGTATTCCCGAGGCGTGTCGCATCGTCGTCAGGCAAGGCCGCCTCTCGTCCATGGCGCTCGTCGAGCTCGGCCAACATGGTAAAAAACTGTTCGAGCGTGGCGATGAGCGCGGCCGGATCGTTTTCCCCACCGGCCTTGCCTTGCGGGCGCCAGACCGCGAGGAACATCTCCCGTATTCGGCGGAGGTGTTCAAGGGCGTTGCGGGGTGCGGGTATAGGGATCATGAGGCCTCGTCGACCGAAAGGTGGAAAAATTGTACTACGATTTGCATACACACACAGTCTGGTCGGATGGGGAGCTCGAGCCGGCGTTGCTGGTGGCGAACGCGGCGGCGGCCGGCGTACGTGTCTTGGCCCTGACCGACCACGACACCATGGCCGGTGTCGGTGAGGCCGCCGGCGCGGCTCCCGGCCTCGGCGTCCAGCTCATCCCCGGCGTCGAACTGTCGGTGAGCTGGCAGGGTTTGACCGTGCATGTGGTCGGGCTTGGGCTCGATGCCGGCAATGTCCGTCTCTGCCAGGCCCTGGATGAGTTGCGCGAGATACGTATCGAGCGCGGCCGGGCGATGGTGGCGGCGCTGGCAGCGGCGGGTCTCGGGGAGGCGCAATCGATCCTGGAGCGGCCGGGAATCGTAAGCCGCGTGCATGTGGCCGACTGGCTGGTGGCCCATGGTCACGCGCCCGATCGGGCGCGCGCGTTCAAGCGCTTCCTGACCCGAGGGGCAGCCGCCTATGTGGCGGCGCAATGGCCGGATCTTCCGGCCGCGGTCGGCTGGATCAGAGGCGCCGGGGGATGCGCCGTTCTCGCCCACCCCATCCGTTACCGGCTGAGCGGCGGACGCCTGGCGCAGCTGGTAGGCGCCTTTACCGAGGCGGGGGGAGCGGCGCTCGAGGTGGTCACGGCGGGGCTCGATGTGGGCGAGATCGGGCGGCTTGCGCGGCTTGCCCGAAAATACGCGCTGCACGCCTCGGTGGGATCTGACTTCCACAAGGCCCTGCCATGGCGCCCGCGGCCGGGGGGATTGCCGGAGCTCCCGGGCGATTGCCGGCCGGTGTGGGACGGCTGGCCGCAGATCGCATTGCAGGAGATCGGGTGATGGCCCAGTATTTCGTGATGCACCCGCGTAATCCGCAGGCGCGGCTGGTGCGTGCCACGGTGGATATCGTGACAAAGGGAGGAGTGATCGTGTATCCGACCGACTCCTGCTATGCGCTGGGTTGCGCGCTTGAGAACAAGGCGGGGCGGGACCGTATCTGCCGGTTGCGTGAACTCGATCCGAAGCATCCATTCACGCTTGTCTGCCGGGACCTCTCGGACCTGGCGACCTATGCCCAGGTCGACAACAGCGCCTATCGCATCCTCCGGGCCCATACCCCCGGCCCTTATACCTTCGTGCTGCCGGCCACCCACGAGGTCCCGCGACGACTGCTGGATCCCAAGCGACGAACGATCGGTGTGCGCGTCCCCGACCACGTCGTCACGCAGGCCTTGCTGGCGCAGCTCGGGGCCCCGCTCATGAGCGTAAGCCTGATCCTGCCCGGCGATGAGGCACCGCTTAGCGACCCGATGGAGATCCGCGCGCGTCTGGAACATGCCGTCGATGTCGTCATAGACGGCGGCCCGTGCCCGGGAGACCTGACCAGCGTGGTGGTCTGGGAAGGCCGGGAGTTCCAGGTGCATCGTGCCGGCGTGGGCGACACATCGATGTTCGCGCCGCGCGAAGGGGGCTGATATACTCCCGCCATGACTGCCCTGAACCCCTTGCAAACCTTTTCGATCTGGGCGCTTCCGGTGCTGTTTGCCGTAACCTTGCACGAGGTGGCGCACGGTTGGGTGGCAAAGCGCCTCGGGGACCCGACCGCCCAGCGCCTCGGGCGGTTGTCGCTCAATCCGATCCGGCACATCGATCCCCTGGGCACGATCCTGATTCCGGGGCTCTTGATCCTGATGCAAACCGGATTCATATTCGGATGGGCCAAGCCCGTGCCCATCACCTGGTCGAATCTGCGCAAACCGCGGCGGGACATGGCGTTGGTGGCGCTGGCGGGCCCGGGGGCCAACCTGCTCATGGCGCTCCTATGGGCGCTGGTGGGACGGCTTGCCACGTACCTGCCGTCGATGTGGGCGGCGCGACCGTTGTTCTATATGGGCATTGCCGGGATCACGATCAATATCGTGTTGATGGTCTTGAATCTTTTGCCGTTGCCGCCGCTCGACGGAAGCCGTGTGCTGGCCGGGCTGTTGCCGCCGCGTCTGGCCGTGCCCTACAGTCGCATCGAACCCTACGGTCTGTGGATTTTATTGTTGCTCGTCGGCACCGGCGTGCTCGGCTCGATCCTGGGCCCCCCGGTGACGATCTTGCGAGGTCTCGTGTTCGCCTTGAGCAGGATGGGGTAAATGTCGTCTGTCCTCCCGTCGGCTACGCGGGTCGTGTCCGGTATGCGCGCGACCGGACGACTCCATCTTGGGCATTATCACGGTGTCCTCAAAAATTGGGCGCGTCTTCAGAATGAGTACGATTGTTTTTTCTTTGTTGCCGACTGGCATGCCCTGACCACGCATTACGAAGACCCGGGCGTCATCGCCGAGAGCGTCCGCGATATGGTCATCGATTGGCTGGCCGCGGGGGTCGATTTTCAGAGCGCCACCTTGTTTGTGCAATCGGACGTCCCCCAGCACGCCGAACTCCATCTGCTGCTATCGATGATCACGCCGCTTGGCTGGCTTGAGCGCGTCCCGACGTTCAAAGACCAGCAAGAAAAACTGCGCGAGCGCGACCTCGCGACCTACGGATTTCTCGGTTATCCGCTTTTGCAGAGTGCTGATATCCTCGCCTACCGCGCAGCCTTCGTGCCCGTGGGCGAGGACCAGGTGGCACATATCGAGCTGTGCCGCGAGGTGGCGCGGCGGTTCAACTACCTCTATGGGCGCGAGGCGGGCTTTCTGGAGAAGGCCGAAGAGGCCCTGCGGATCATGGGTCGCAAGGCCGCGAAGGCCTATAAGGATTTGCGCGAGGCCTATCTGGAGCGGGGGGAGAAGGAGGCCCTGGAGACGGCACGCGCCCTTGTCGAGCGGCAGGCGAACATGACGCTGGGCGACAAGGAAAGGCTTTTCGGGTATCTGGAGGGTCATGGGCGCCTGATCCTCGCAGAACCCCAGGCCTTGCTCACGCCACAGTCGCGGATGCCGGGCCTCGATGGCCAAAAGATGTCGAAATCGTATGGAAACACCATCGGATTGCGTGAGGATCCGGACGAGGTGGCGAAAAAGATAAAGACGATGCCCACAGATCCCGCGCGCAAGCGGCGCACGGACCCGGGCAATCCGGATCTTTGCCCGGTCTGGCCCTTCCATGAAATTTATTCCTCGGAGGATGTGAAGGCCTGGGTTCGGAATGGTTGCACGACCGCAGGCATCGGCTGTCTTCAGTGCAAGCAACCAGTCATAGATGCCGTCAATGCCGAGCTTGCGCCGATTCGCGAGCGAGCCCATGAATTGGAACGTGACGGGGCCCGGGTTCGAACGATCCTGGCCGAGGGGGCACGTCGCGCCCGGGAGGCGGCGGACGAAACGCTGGAAGACGTCCGGCGGGCCATGGGTTTGGCGTGGGAGTAACATCATGAGCGCGGTCCTGGTTCGCGGGGAGGAATGGACCAATATCCCCGAAGACCTTTATATCCCCCCGGATGCCCTCGAGGTCATTCTTGAGGAGTTCGCCGGGCCGCTTGATCTGCTTTTGTACCTCATCCGTCGCGATAATATCGATGTGCTCGATATTCCGATAGCGGAGGTGACGCGCCAGTACATGAGCTATGTGGAGATCATGAAGGCGATCAAGCTCGAGCTTGCGGCAGATTATCTGGTCATGGCGGCGATGCTTGCGGAGATTAAATCACGCATGTTGCTGCCAAGGCCGGTGGCGGCGGATCCCGAAGAGACGGACCCGCGTGCCGAGCTTGTGCGGAGGTTGTTGGAATATGAACGCTATCAGGCGGTGTGCGAAAGTCTCGAGGCGAGGCCGCGAGTCGGGCGCGAACTGTTTTTGCCGGAGATCCCCATGGATGGCCGCAATAGCGAGCGGCCGGCACCGATGGTCACCCTGGAGGACCTTCTGGGCGCACTGCGCGCGGTTTTACGGCGTGAGGACGCCTTTGCCCATCACCGCGTGATGCGCGAACCCTTATCGGTAAGGGAACGGATGACGCATATCCTGGAGCGGGTACGCTCGGATGGATTCACGGAATTTTCGCTGCTTTTTCAGATCGGTGAAGGAAAGCGGGGTGTTGTCGTCACCTTCCTGGCAGTTTTGGAGTTGGTGCGGGAGTCCCTGATCATGCTCGTTCAAAACGAGCCGTTTGCGCCCATTCATTTAAAGGCCGCCGCATGAGCGAGGTGCGTATTCGGGATATCGTGCATGCGGCTTTGCTTGTCGCGGGGGAGCCGCTCACCCTGGAACGTCTCGGGTCTTTGTTCGCCGATGAAGCGCGGCCGGAACGGGACGAACTTCTGCAGGCGCTCGAGGATGTTCGCAACGCGTGTAACGGTGGCCCCTTGGAGCTTCAGTGCATAGACAAGGCGTATAGACTCCAAACCCGCGCGGAGTATGCGCCATGGTTGAATCGTCTGTTCGCAGAGCGGCCAGCGCGTTACTCGCGCGCGGTCCTCGAGACGCTTGCGGTCATCGCTTATCGGCAGCCGACGACCCGAGGTGAAATCGAGGCGATTCGCGGCGTGGCGGTCAGTTCAGACATCATAAAGACGCTGTTATCACGGGAATGGATTCGGCAAGTAGGGACGAAGGAGGTTCCGGGAAGGCCGGCCTTGTACGGGACGACGCGCGCCTTTCTGGAGAACTTCAATTTGACGTCTCTGGGGGAGTTGCCGCCCCTGAGTGAACTGCGGATCGCGACTGATGATGAGGGTGCCCAGGCGTTCGTGCCGGTTGGTCTATCGGTAGGCTCTTCGGCCACCGAGTCCGAAGCCACCGAGTCCGAGGCTACTGAACCCGAGGAGGGCGGGTCGGGGGCGGTCTTGTGAGCGAGAAACTGCAGAAAGTTCTGGCGCAGCGAGGGCTCGGATCACGGCGTGAGATGGAGCGGATTATCTTGGCCGGGCGCGTCAAGGTCGATGGTCGGGTGGCGACGCTTGGGGAACGGGTCGATCCCGGCGGAGACATCGTAGTCGATGGCTGGCGACTGGGGCACCGGCCGCTCCCGAAAGGTCGCGTGCTCGTATACCATAAGATGACAGGCGAGATGTGCACGCGGAGCGACCCTGGGGGTCGACCGCTCGTATTCGACAAGCTCCCGGCGATTCGTCAGGGACGGTGGGTGGCCGTGGGACGACTGGATATCAACTCGTCTGGTCTCATGCTTTTTACAACCGATGGGGAATTGGCGGCGCGCCTCATGCATCCTTCGACGGGTGTGGTGCGCCGTTACGCCGTGCGTGTTCTTGGGCGTGCGAGCCCGGATGCCTTTGCGCAATTGACGCAAGGCATCATGCTCGAGGATGGGATGGCGCGCTTTACGGAGATGAGGGATGCGGGTGGTGATGGCGCCAACCATTGGTATCACGTTGCCATTATGGAGGGGCGCAAACGTGAGGTCCGGCGGTTGTTTGCCGCTGCGGGGCTCGTGGTGAGTCGCCTGATCCGTATTGGCTATGGTCCGGTGGACTTACCGCGAACCTTGCGACCGGGCTGCAGTCGCCCGCTTGCCTCGCCAGCGGTGGCCGAACTGTATACCGTCGCAGGCCTGGTGGCTCCGCAAAAATCCCGGTGAAGGCGTCCCACCTTGTTCGTGTCTATCAGGACCTTTTCGCACATTACGGGCCGCGGCATTGGTGGCCTGCGGATTCCCCCTTCGAGGTCATGGTCGGGGCGGTGTTGACCCAGAATACGTCGTGGACCAATGTGGAGCGCGCCCTTCAGCGCATGAAGGGTGTCGTGGCACTCGAGGCCGCACCCATAGCGGCCCTACCCGTGGACGTCCTGGCCGACGCGTTACGTCCCGCGGGTTATTATAACGTCAAGGCGCAGAGGCTCCAGGCCCTGTGCCGGTGGGTCGTCGACCAAGGGGGCATGGAGACGCTCCATGGGATGGAGACGCAAGCGCTGCGCACCGGGCTTCTGGGTGTCCATGGCGTCGGACCGGAGACGGCGGACGATATCGTTCTCTACGCGTTTGGTCGCCCGGTTTTTGTGATCGATGCGTACACGCGGCGGCTCTTTGCGCGCCTGGGTTTTGTGCAGGGCCACGAGACCTACGAAGACATGCGGGAGCACTTCGAACGGGCCCTGCCCCATGACCCGGTTCTCTATAATGAATACCATGCGCTGATCGTCGAGCATGCGAAGACAACGTGCCGGACACGGCCGTTGTGCCAGGAATGTGTCTTGCGATCGCGGTGCCGGGCCGTCTCGCCCACCGAGCCAGACAAAGGCATCGACGGGCGTTAGCTATGGTTCATCGGATGATTAGCGGGTGGGCAACCTGGAGTTGCAGAGACATTAAGGAGGGGTGATGGCGCAAAGATGGGCGATAGCGATCATGGCGGCGTACATGCTCCTGGGTGGCTGCGCAACCACGGGCATGCGCCCGGCACACGGTCCAGACGACCCACTCAAACCTCTGAACAAGAAGATTTTTGTTTTCAACCAGCACCTGGATCGCGTACTCCTGAAGCCGACCGCTGAGGCCTATGTCGGACTGACACCGTTGCCGCTGCGGCGTGGGATCAGCGATTTCTTTGCCAACCTTGACGACGTGAAGGTGATCGTCAATGAGTCGCTGGAGGGCCGCGCGGGCCCGGCCTTTCTCGAGACCGCACGCTTTCTCGTCAATTCCACTCTCGGCCTACTCGGCCTGATCGATGTCGCAACGCCCCTTGGTTTACCCGCCCATAACGCGGGCTTCGGGGAGACCTTGGCGGTCTGGGGGGTGCGTAGCGGTCCTTATGTGGTGTTGCCGCTCTTTGGCCCAAGCGACGTCCGCGATGCCGTAGGGTTGGGTCTCGACAGCTTCACCAATCCTCCCACCTATTTGAGTGACCCGTCGGCGATGTGGGGCGCCTACGGCGCGCAGCTTGTCGATACACGCTCACATTACCTGCATCAGGGCCTGCTCATGCGACTGGCCGCAGGCGGACACGAGTACACGTTCGTGCGCGATGCGTTCTGGCAAAAGCGCCGGGCGCTCATCCGTCGCCGCCGCGCCGGCCACTAGGATTCCCTTTCTGGCGTAGTCCAGGTAAAATCGTCGAATTTCTGCGCCTTGGGCGCCTTAATGGGG
>JAJZZU010000091.1 GCA_021797365.1 Pseudomonadota bacterium
TGATCTTTCTGACCGGGCTGCCCATCGCCTATTACTGCGCCCGCTATAATGTCGACATCGACCTTTTGACCCGCGGCGCCGGCTTTGGCTACCTCGGCTCGACGGTGACTTCGCTCATCTACGCCTCGTTTACGTTCATCTTCTTTGCGCTCGAGGCGAGCATCATGGCGTTCGCGCTGCGCATGGCATTCGGCCTGCCTTTCACCTACGCGGCGGTGGTCAGCGCACTTTTCGTCATCCCATTCGTGACCCACGGCATCAGCGCCATAAGCCGCCTGCAGGCCTACACCCAGCCCGTGTGGCTGATCTTGATGGCGATCCCCTTGATCTTTGTGCTGCACGATACACACATACTCGCGGCCTTCACGCACTATGGTGGCCGCGCCCATGCCGAGAAATTTACGCCGCTCCTGTTTGGGGCCGGCGTGAGCGTGTGCCTGTCGCTCATGGCCCAGATCGGCGAGCAGGCTGACTATCTACGCTTCATGCCGGCGCCGCGGCCTGGCCGCCGGCGCGCCTGGTGGACGACCGTGGTGACCACGGGCGCCGGATGGATTGTGCCCGGCGTACTCAAGCAATTGGCCGGCGCACTACTCGCGTTCTGGCTCATCCACCGCGGCGTCGATCCGGCCACGGCCGATCGACCCACTGCCATGTATCAAAGCGCCTACCGCGCGGCCTTCGGCCCAGGGGCGCTGGCGCTCGCCGCGACCGTCGTGTTCGTGATCCTGTCGCAGCTCAAAATCAACGTTACCAACGCCTATGCCGGATCGCTCGCTTGGTCGAACTTCTTCTCGCGCCTGACCCATACCCATCCCGGACGCGTGGTGTGGCTCATCTTCAATGTCCTGATCGCGCTCCTGCTCATGGAGCTGCGCGTGTTCGCGGCCCTGGTCCATGTGCTCGACCTGTTCGCGGGCTTCGTGGCCGCCTGGATCGGGGCGCTGGTCGCAGACCTCGTCGTCAATAAGCCGCTTGGCTTGAGTCCGGCGGGGATCGAGTTCCGCCGCGCCTATCTCTACGACATCAACCCCGTGGGTGTGGGGGCGACCGTCGGCGGCGCGCTTTTGGGTCTCGCGGCCTACAGCGGGGCATGGGGGGCGCTCGCCGCCGCATTCTCGCCGGCGGTGGCGCTGACCGCGGCGTTCGTGCTGTCGCCTGCCATCAGCGCCGCCACCGGTGGCCGCTACTATCGTGCTCGGCCGGCGCAGGCGACCGCTGGCCTGTGTGTGCTGTGCGAGACGTCGTTTGCCCCCGAGGACATGGCCGCGTGCCCCTCCTACGAAGGCGCGATCTGTTCGCTATGCTGCACGCTCGAATCGCGCTGCCACGACGCCTGCAAGCCCCGCGGACATGCCCGCAGACAGCTGGCGGCGTGGCTTGCGCCCCTCTTTCCGGGGATCACCGCCGATGGGTTCGGCTCGCGGCTTGCCCATTTTTTGGTGGCGTTTACAGGCGCGCTTTTTGTGGCGGCTGCCATCCTTGGCACACTCTACTACCAAGGGCAGCTGTCGGCCGGGGCCTTGCAGCCCGCCCTCGCGGCGTTCGCCGTCAAGGCCTTCGCCGCGTTCGCCGTGGCCCTGGGGCTTGGATCGTGGTGGTGGGTATTGACCCTCGAGGGCCGCCAACGCGCCGAAGACGAGAGTCAACGCCACAACGCCCTGCTCGAGCAGGAGATCGCCCAACACGCCGCCACCCATGAGCGCCTCAAGGCCGCCTACCGCGCCCTGGATGATGCCAATCGCGCCAAGCAGCGCTTCATATCCCACATGAGCCACGAACTGCGCACACCCCTGAACAGCCTGCTTGGCTATATCGAAATCCTCCGGCAACACCCTGGGCTCATGCCCCCCGAGCAGCGCGCCCTCGCGATCATGTACGGCAGCGGCATGCACCTGCGCCAACTGATCGAGGACATCCTCGATGTGGCACGCATCGAGTCAGGGCGCGTGACCCTAGAGCGCCATGACGTGGCCATCGCGGACCTGCTGAGTAGCGCGCTGGATACCTTCCGTGCCGAGGCCGATCGTCGCGGGCTCACCCTCACCCTCACCCTCGACGGACCCCTGCCGGCTGTGATTCACGGCGATGAACGGCGCTTGCGCCAGATCCTCTTCAATCTCATCGCCAATGCCCTGAAGTTCACCGCTGCGGGCGGTGTGACAGTCCGCGCCTGCTATCGTCATCAGCTGCTGCATCTGGCCGTCACCGATACCGGGCCCGGGCTTCCCGCCGAGGCCATGGACGCCATCTTCCAGCCGTTCTTTCGTGGACCGGGTGCCACGACAGGCCCGGGAGGCTGCGGGCTTGGGCTTACCATCACTAAGATGCTGGTGGAAATGATGGGTGGCGACATCCATGTGGAGAGTAGCGCACACGGCGCAACCTTCCGGGTACGCCTCTATGGCCCTTCGCGCCCGACACCTGCGGGTATGAACGTCGCGTGTGCAACCCTTGAGTCCGCCACGGCCGTGGCGCCCTCGACCGGCACACCGTCGCCTGGTCCGGCGCCGGTAGTGGCGCCGGACCCCCGCGATGTGGCGACCCTCATGGAGCAGGCGCGCCAGGGCTACGTCAAGGGCGTTACCGGACACCTCGAGGCGCTCGTCGCGCGCGATCCCCGCTACCGACCGTTCGCTGACCGTCTACTGGCACTTGCCGGCGACTTTCGTATGCGCGAGATCACCACCTACCTGGAGACCCTCATCCATGACGTCCCCTGATGCCACCGTCCTGGTCGTCGACGACCATGTCCCGAACCTCGCGTTTCTCACCGATGCCCTGTCGGCCGCCGGCTACCGCGTGCTGGTGGCCATGGATGGCCAGGAGGCCCTCGACCGGCTCGCGCTGACGCGCCCCGACCTCATCTTGCTCGATGCCCTGATGCCAGTGTTAGATGGGTTCGAGACCTGTCGGCGCTTGAAGGCCACACCCGCCTACGAATCCATCCCCGTGATCTTCATGACCGCGCTCGGCGAACCCGAACAGATCGTCCAGGGACTGAGCCTCGGCGCGGTCGACTATGTCACCAAACCCGCCCACCCGGACGTCGTGAAGGCACGTATCGCCGCGCACCTCGGAGCCTCGCGCTCACTGGCATTGGCACGCGAGGCGCTCGTGCGTTGCGGCCAGCTGCCGATCGCAGTCGACCCGCGTGGCGCCCTGGTGTGCGCCACGTCTGAGGCGCGCGCGTGGCTTGCCGCCTACGGCATCACAGGCCCTGACCTCGCCGCCTGGCTCGCCACCCTTGGCGAATCAGGCATCCCCGCGACCCCGCTCATGCGCCGCCGGGGGGACCGCGCGCTTTATGTGAGTTGGCTTGGGCGCAGCGGCCATGCCGCCCTGCTGCTCATGCGCGAGGAGGACCCCGTGCACGCGCAGCAGGTCTTGGCGCGAGACTTCGCGTTGAGTGATCGCGAAGCCGAGGTGCTCGTATGGGTTGCCTACGGCAAGACCAATGCCGACATCGCCGACATCCTCGGCATGTCCCCACGGACCGTGAACAAGCATCTAGAGCACATCTTTCTAAAGATGGGGGTCGAGACCCGGGGCGCGGCCACCGCGCTCGCCCTGCGCCGCCCGCTCGGGGCATCGGTGGCCGCCTGGTCGCTGCCGGCGTGACGGCACAAAGCGGCGCAGTGCCCAGTGGTCCATGACACCGAATGGCATGACGCTTACCCCCGGTCCCGATATCTTCCGGCGACCGGCAGCCAGTCAACGGTCATGTCCGCATTAAGGCGACGGAGCACAAATCCGTCAGATCGATGTATAATGACCGGTTCCCGGTCCGCAGTCCCGGGCGCGGTGGGTTTATCCCCTTCGCATCGTCATGTCATCTTCCAAGGATCGTTTACATGCATACAGGTACTACGCTTACCCAATTCATCATTGAAGAGCAACGCCGGGTGGTAGGCGCGACCGGTGATTTCACATCACTCTTGAACGACATCGTGACTGCCATCAAGGTCATTTCGAACACTGTCAACAAGGGTGATCTCATGGGGGTCTTGGGCTCCGCCGGCAGCGAAAACATCCAGGGCGAAACCCAGAAGAAGCTCGATGTCATCACCAACGATGTTATGCTGCGCTCGAATGAATGGGCCGGACATCTCGCGGCCATGGCCTCGGAGGAGATGGAAGACATCTTTCTGATACCAAGCCAGTTCCCGCGCGGCAAGTATCTCCTGGTCTTCGACCCCTTGGACGGCTCTTCGAATATCGACGTCAATATATCGGTCGGAACCATCTTCTCGATCCTGCGCTGCCCGGAAGGTGTAAGCAAACCCACTGCCGCCGACTTCCTGCAGCCGGGCACAAAGCAGGTGGCGGCAGGCTACGCCCTCTACGGGCCCTCGACCATGATCATGCTCACCACGGGCCAGGGGGTGAACGGCTTTACTCTCGATCGCGACGTCGGCGAATTTCTGCTCACGCACCGGGATGTGCGCATCACGCCCGACACCCGCGAGTTTGCCATCAACGCCTCCAACGAGCGGTTCTGGGAAGAGCCGGTCCAGCGCTATGTCCAGGAATGCCTACAGGGCAAGGAAGGGCCGCGCGGTGAGAACTTCAACATGCGTTGGGTGGCCTCCATGGTCGCCGAGGTGCACCGCATCCTGATCCGCGGGGGGGTATTCATGTATCCGAAGGACACCAAGGACCCGAAGAAGGCCGGCAAGCTGCGCCTCATGTATGAAGCGAATCCTATGTCGTTCATCGTCGAGCAGGCCGGAGGCTTAAGCTCCACCGGTCGCGAGCGCATCATGGATATCCAGCCAAACGGACTGCATCAGCGCGTCCCGGTCATCCTAGGCTCGCGCAACGAGGTCGAACGCATCGTTTCCTACCACAAGTCCTAGGACGGCAAGGGCCGCCGGAGACCTGGGAGCGCGTGTGTCCGGGGCGATTCGGCGGCCCATCACACCAGATGGTCCGCAAAAACAGTAAGCGGACTCCGTCCGGCCATCAGGCGCGACGAATACAGGCCCTCGTCCCGGCACCATTATCGATCGAGGTCACGTGCTCCGAGCCTGACCGCCAGACCACGGTCGAGACGTTCAAGACCATGCCGATAGGCGATGTCTAGATCCCCGCGACCGATGGCCGCACCCTGCCGTTGTCGCGCACCATACCACCCGAACCCGAGCATCGCGTGCTTCTCGACGCGTTCCGGTTGCGCCTGCCCGTGCCGCCGCCCAAGATTACCCCACGCGTTTCCCCAGCGGTCGCCGTGACCGCGGTGTAGTGGAGACCTTTTAGGACCAAAGTCGTAAAATACAACAACTTAATACGATCGACCCCCGTGAATAGCGAAAGACGGGCTAGCCCCACACCGGGGCTAAGCCCGCGCCTCTCCCGGAGCCGGCGCCGTATCCATGGCGGTGACCGCCGATCCCGTGTCCGGGCCTTCCCTGTACACGGGTCTGCGATCACAGGCGGCGATCCGCGGCGTGCGGTCGATGGCCTCCGTGACCCCCTATGATGAGCTCCGGCCACCCCCGCGCCCATCTTGCGTTCTGCCGGTCGCCAGACCAGAATCGTAAGAACATACTGGAGCGCCACGCACGCGTTGCGCCGATCCCAATCGGAGACATTAATGAAAACCGGTTCCCCATCCGATAATGAACTAGAGACCATGGGCGAGGCCTATCGGGAGCTGCTCGAGAAGGCCTTGCACAAGGCGCGCGAGGGCGGCACCAGCCTCTATCATCTGTTGGGCGGGGGCAGCCATGCCGCATCTGCCGGAAAGGGTCGCGGCGATGTGGCCGAGCTCGAGCGCTCGGTGCGCCGCGATCTCACGGACGCCGCACGCTATCGACATGAGACCGGCCGGGATCTACGGGACTGGCTGGGCTTTGATGTCGCGCGCATCGAGCAGGGATTCTGGGAGGCCTTTTCCGAGGCCGCCGACCAAGCGCTCCTGACGCTCCATGAAATACGCCTGCAGGCGGAAGCCAGCGAATATCATACCGGGGAAACGGTGGGGCTCGGTACCCTCGTCTGCGACCACTGCAACGAACGCCTGCATTTCTCCGCGGCCGGACACATTCCGCCCTGCCCACGATGTGGCGGCACGCGCTTTCATAGGCCCGTGGCCGCGGCGCCCCTGGCCTGAGGGTCCGCGCCCGGCGAGCTTGGCAGGCCCGTGAGCGCGCGTGGCACCACGATATCTACACGCCCCGCCGCACACGCCACGGGGCGTGCGCATGCGGGCTGGATGATCGTTCAGCTGATGGTCAGACCCCGACTCCCCTAGTGCTTGCGGTCCACCTCACCACCCATGGGGCCCGGGTTATCGAGATTAACCGTGAAGTCCGAGCCAGGATGTTCGGTCATGATGCCGAGATAGGTCTTCTTGCTCGCCTCGTCATCGAAGTAGATCTTCAGGGCATTAGGCCCGGCCCCTTCCATGACAAACGGGTGTCCTTCCAGATCTGTAAGGGTGTGTCCGGTGATGGGATCGGTTCGCTCGATACGCATGGTCGCCTCCGTTCTTCCTTAAAGAAGGAAAACGTACTGCATCTAGCTTGGCTATAAGCCTTTTGAGGGATGCTGTCAATGATCCACGACAATGGACCCGACAGCGCCTCTCGCCATCCTGTCGGCTGATCTTGTCCCACAGTTTTGCAAGACGCCGGGAAGGGGCTCGCGAACCTATGCGCACGCCGATCACCGGACGGGGATTCTGCGGCGCCACCCTGACGCGCATTCGGGCACGGATCCACGGTGCCCCCACCGACGCGTACGGCCTTGTCGCGCAAGGTCTGCAAGTGACCCCTGATTGCCTCGGCAAGGACACAAGGGCGCCCCCACGACCTAAGCTCACGGTTCCCCGCCCCGAGGGCGGCCTCACCGGGCGCACGGCCGGCAATGTCGGCCAATCACGTTTCCAGCCGGCACAACAACACCCGCGCCGTATAGTCATCGCGACCACGGGTGAGGCCGCCATGCCGGCATCGTGTGGTCGTTGCCAGGGCCTTTTCCGCTCATCCGGTAATGGCCGGCCCAGAGGGCGGCGTTGCGTGGGCAGGATCGCTTGGGTCGGCGCTTCCCCATACCAGGGCCTGGCCTCTTGCGCTTGGGTCCTGACCATCGGAGGGAAGGCCGCGGGGAAGGCGGCCGGAATCTCGTGGTTGAGCCCCTTCATGCGAGGACCGCCGCCGACCCTATGCTTGACGGACAAGGCCTGCGTGGCGAGGGCACCGAATCGTTTTACTCACTCCGTACGCGGAGGGTGCGCAAAGCCCTGGCGCGGCCGGGCCCCCTTGGCCTGTAATCGGGCGCGATGCGCCATGGCCTTGCACAGATGGGCAGACACCGGAAGGCCCTCTTGCCCCGCTGACCTTTTGGGCCATACGCACCTTCCAGGACACTTCTTGCCCTACAGAAGCGTTATGGACCGCCACACCCACGCCCGAGCCATGCGTCCTGCCGGCCACAGTGACCGACAATACCGACTGTCCGAGCATCTCCCAGACGCTCATCCGGCCGGACCGAAATCCGATGATCCCGGTAAGCTCGCCGCCATGCCCGGGCCCATCCTGCTCCAAGACACACCCCACCGCCACCGCGAGTACTTCGGCTACGCTGAGCCCCGCCACACAGGGCTCGGTTGACCGCCTTCGGGAACGCGCCTTACCGATACGCATGGCTTACGTGCTGCGCGCCTGCGTGGTCACCATGAGCCACCCGATAATCGCACCGCTTTAATAAGGCGTGCAGCCATCAAGAGCCACCAGAAGCGCCATGGCGAGGTACACGGCACGCACGGCGGGCCCTGTTGGCGGCGCATCAACTCCTGATCCGCCAAGTCCCTACCGGCCCGCGTCATGTCCGGTCACCCTAGCGTATGACGCAGGCCGTCGTCGTGGCCGACAGAGCCTTTCGGGGACCGGCGCCTGCGATAAGGGCCTGTAATTCGGGCTCGGTCGCGACCGACCGGCGTGCGGGACACAATGCGCCCTGGCTTGCGGGCTTTGATACCGGGGCATGACTCGCTATCATGCCCGGCTACGCCCCGCCCGGCGGGCCTGCCATCAGATGTAGGGGAACGCATGACAGAAGACGCTAAAGCAGGAGTTCCGTGGATGGCCTTGGCGGCCCTTGGCGTGGTGTTCGGCGACATCGGCACGAGCCCGCTCTACACCCTAAGCGCTTGCCTGGCGGCGCTGTCGATGCCCGCCACCCCCGCGCACCTGCTCGCCATCATCTCGCTCATCCTGTGGACCCTGATCCTGGTGGTGGCCGTCAAGTATGCCTGGTTCGTCATGCGCGCCGACGAGCACGGCGAGGGTGGTGTCATGGTCATCACCGCGCTTGCCGCGCGCGGGCAGCCCGAGGGATCACGCACACGTTGGCTCATCTTCGCCCTGGGGCTCCTCGGGGCCTCCCTGTTCTATGGAGACGGGG
>JAJZZU010000092.1 GCA_021797365.1 Pseudomonadota bacterium
TTGGCTTCCTATGGGTCTCGAAGGTGCCGGTGGCTAAGGTGAGCTGGCGCATGCGTTTTATCCCTTTGGACTGGCGCCATTTTATCATAACGGCTTGTGTGTAGGGACTAAATCAGAGGTGCCTTAATACGGATACGTATCGGAAAGATGTCGCGCAGGCCCAACGTAATATCGCGAACAAGTACATAAAAGTACCTTGCCCATTCTGCCAGACGACATATGACAACCTTATATTTTCGAATCATGTTGGCGGTTTTTTTGACTGTCAAAAATGCCATAACAGACTGATAAGACAAAAGGATTACTTATTTTATATACCAAAGCCAAAGGCTGTATTGAATAATGATCCGATTAAGGATTTTGTCAGATAATTACGTTTAAGTATGTTTCTTAATTGTACCAATGTCTTGGTTATTGGTAAATTGGCTGATGTACTGGTGGCGATGTGACCGACGATCAATTGCGTGGAAGTGTAGTACAGGAACGCTCAGCGGGACCCCGCCAACGGCTTATGTTGTTGCTGGGGGCTGGGTCCACTATTCACGCTGGTGCTCCCTCCACCGACGACATTACCGATTATCTATGCACTCGCGAGAATGAGCGTTTCCGGGAAGTCATTAAAGGGCTTTGCGAGCAAAGGGGGTCATTGGGCTTCAACTTTGAGACCGTGATGGCGGCGATGGAAGCCTTGGATGGTTATGTGCTGGACAAGCGGGGCCCGCCCGTGGTCGGCGGAGAGATGGGCGCCTTCACGGCACTGAAGCCTGCTTACGAAGATTTCCTCAAGATTGTCAGCCCTGATACATTTTCTGGTCTGCGTCAAGCGTTATTATCGGCGATCGCTACGGTTGTGATCGGCAAAACGGAGTCATCGCCTACCACCGAGCTTTCAGTGTTCATGAAACACCTCAGGGAGCATTTTGACCTGACAGTCGTGACTTTAAACTACGATGACCTTATTGATCGCGCAGGAACTTGGTTTGACGGCTTTGTGCCGAGCAAGGAAAATAATCAATATGAGGTATTCGACCACTCCGCATTCCGCGCAGGCGCCTCTTCGGAACCCGCAGTCCTCTTGCATCTGCACGGCAGTGTGCGTTTTGGGAGAAATCCCGGGCTCGGGCGCTATGTCGTCAAGTATCGGTCTGCAAGAGAAGCGCAGGAGTCGCTTAAACCCTCAGATGGACCGAGACTAAGAGGCGCGGGGACAATTCCCATGATCTCTGGCAATCAAAAAGAGCAGGATCTCAATTACTATGCAGCGCCGCTCGGTTACTATTACAACGTCTTCGTAAACACTGCCCTTAACTGCCCCTTGTGGCTTGTTGCTGGATATGGGGGAAACGACGCGCATGTCAATCAATGGATTAGGGAAAGCGGATGGGCTCACCAAGGGCTGGCCCGGATCGCGCATATCGATCTTGTCGGGTGGCCCATTATCTTGAAGTTGTCGGGGGCCGGCTATACCCATTGGGAGCCACCAGCGATCAAGCCGTATTACGGTCCTCAGGAGGGAAGTTTCCCGCCCTCTGGGGCTATTTTAGAGGATATCATCGCCTTTCTTCTTGGTGGCAGAGCGCCTTAAATATATAGACTGGGCGACACGGCAGCATGGTGGCGGCATTCTTTCCAGTTGCGTAAGATCGGCGAGCCGAATAGCAGCGGCAGAGGAGAGACCTATTTACTGGCGGCCGCTACTCAATCAGACATTGCGCGAACACGGTCGGGGGATGGCCACAGACCACGACCGAGCGCCTGCTCTTGCAGGCGTTTAGTCATTTGCTGCCCGGATTCCGGTTTGCCGAAGTAATGACCTTGCGCACCGTCACATCCGTAGGCACGCAGGAACACAGCCTGCGCGGCTGTTTCCACGCCCTCGGCTATGACCCGAATACCCAGACCGCACGTCATGGCGATGGTGGCCTGAACAATGACCGCATCATGGGGATCGGAGCCGAGGCCTCGCACGAACGATTTGTCGATCTTGAGGGCCTGAATCGGAAAACTCTTGAGATAGGTGAGAGAGGCATACCCCGTGCCGAAGTCGTCGATGACAAAGGCCACGCCAAGGGTTTGAAGTTCTTCCATGGCCGCAACTGCTTCGTCCGTGCCGTGATCCCGTATCAGGTGTGTCTCGGTGATTTCGAGCTCGAGCGCATGGGGTGCAAGACCGGTTTCGATCAGGATGCCCCGTACCATCTTTACGAGGCCAGGCCGCTCGAGCTGGCGTCCAGACAGATTGATCGCGACGCGCAGACCGGTAAAGCCGCACTCGTGCCAGGCACGCATCTGGGCGCATGCCTGGCGCAAGACCCATTCGCCTATCGGCATGATGAGTCCGGTTTTCTCGGCCAGTGCGATGAACGTCTCTGGCAGGATCGCCCCATGCTTCGGGTGTTGCCAGCGCAACAACGCCTCGACACCGAGGATGCGCCCATCCGTAAGCGCCACCTGGGGCTGGTAGTACAGGACGAGCTCCTGACGCGCCAAGGCCCGAAGCAGGGCGCGCGTGCCGCCCACTGGCTTATTGGCTCGGCCCTGCGGATTCATAGTTGTCTCTCCTACCTCGGTGCGTCCGCTGGCCTGGGTTGGCGCTGAATGGGCCTCTCCGCGCGGGCCCTGGCGTCGGGTCCGGCAGTGGTAGCTGCCCCACCTCGTAGCGTCTGGCGCGCTTGGCGGCCGCCGCCATCGCCCGCGCGGTCAGGCGTTTTGCTGTTCTCTGCATATGCGTCTCCTATCTTGTACCTTTCAGTCGCGTTATCTCACGCATCCACAGCCTACAAAAGCCGCCAGGTCTGTGAAGATGCAAGCCTGATTTCTCCGCTTGCGCGCGTTTGTGTGCGCTCCACTACCGCCTTGCACCCGCACCTGACGGCGGTGGCCGTCACGGACTTACCTGGCGGATTGGGGTTTGTGGTGTGGTTGTATTGCGTATCGTAGCGCGATACAATTGCAACTTATGATTTTGGGATTCCGGCACAAGGGCCTTCAGGCCTTTTACCGCACCGGCGCCACGCGGGGGATCCAGGCGGCCCACGCCAGGCGGCTTGGGGTGATCCTGGCGTTGCTCGATGCCGCATCGGGGCCGCGAGATTTAAATCAGCCGGGGCTTAAGCTTCATCCTCTCAAAGGAAGCTTGAAAGGGCACTGGTCGGTTTGGGTAAGCGGCAATTGGCGAGTCACTTTTCGCTTTATCGGTGCCGACGTTGAACTGGTCGATTACCAAGATTATCACTGAGAGCGTATACCATGATCCATACTCATCCCCATCCAGGCGAAATTCTGAAAGAGACGGTATTCTTGCCTCTTGATCTTTCCGTGACAGAAGCTGCGGAGCGGCTGTCCATGTCGCGGGTGGCGCTGTCGCGGGTATTGAATGGCAAGGCCGGGATTAGTCCGGATCTGGCCTTGCGCCTCGAGGAGGCCGGTGTGGGGACGGCCCGGCTCTGGGTCAATCTGCAGGCGAACTATGATTTATGGGTTGCCATGCAGCACAAACAGCCGGCCGTGCGTGCGTTGCAGAAAGTGCCAGCATGACCGCGCCGTTCCAGGGTTTGCGTCCCGTTGCGCGGGCCACTTCTGGGTCGTGCAAGCGGACCTGTCGGTCTTCCGCGGCCGTGTTGAAATTCACGCGCGCCATGCGGTCTCGAACAAGGACACCTACTTGCTACGTGCGTGTGGGAGCGCGTGCTGGCGCAAAGGAGGGCGAGGGGCCGGCGGAGACTTTACGGCAGCGCAAGGTCGCTGTGGCGCGTAGCCAGCTTCCCCTGGCCCTGTAAATGAGTCGTGAAATATGAAGATTGATCACGGTTACTTGAAAGGCCTCCTTGAAGCATTCGAGGACTCTCCAGAGCCTACAACTGATATTGAGGCTTTAGCCAGAGCTGGTTTTAGCTATGACGCTGATACTTCGAATTTCATTTTTCACATGGCGCTGCTTAATGATATGGGCCTGATCGAAAGAGAGGATGGCGATGCTGGATTTGGCCTGTATGCTGGAATTGGTGGATTCAACTCTTGGTCAGTGATGCCACTCAGGCTAACGGCCAACGGGCACGGGTTTCTGGAAGCACTTAGAAACAATAAGGTATGGTCAACCATTCAGAGAGACTTTAAAAACGTCGGGATCAGAACCATGTATCAAGTAGCGACATCATTGTTCGCAGCATACTTGACGAACAAGATTACCAACTTATAGCCGCCGCAGAAGGAAAAGCGGAGGGCGCGACGGTCAGCGGGTGTTCACTGTGAACTTCGGCTTCGTGGCCCGCGCCCTGGTGGTGGGCACCGTGATTGGTGTGACGTTGCGTCCACGCCGCTGTGGCGTGGGCCCGCGATGCGTCACTGTGACGTCATCCGCAGACGCGGGCGAGTTTGCCGTGTTCGTCCCTGTTCCCCCCAAAGTCTATGCGCGCATCGCAAGCTAAGCGCGAGGGTGGCTTCTGGGTGGTCGAGTCTGATCTTGTCAAACCGTGATGGTGGGATACCATAGCGTGAGTTCACGCACCGCAGCGCGGTGAGCAGCACAGGATCGCACGCGGGATCCATGGTTATCGTTACCATCGTCAGACTGGGCCAGCTCAAATTCGCGGGTGATCCGTGGATGTAGACGACTGACTGCGGCGGATGGCAACATAAAGCCCCGCAACGTATGGTCGTAACTTACGACAACCTTCTCCGATGTTGGGGCGACCCCCTTAAACCCGTGCGCGGAATTCCCAGGCCGTTCGCCGGCGCACAAAATTCCGCAGGGCCCGGCCGCGTCGGGCGGCGATCTCTTCAGGCGAACACTTGCCGTGCAGCCGAGACAGTCTGGCATCGAGGCGCTTTCCGAAGCGATCGAGTTCCGGGATCGATATCCGCGGCCGGTGCCGCCGGCGCGTCATGGCGCCATGACCATCGAGACGGTCGACTCTTCTTCCGACCGGTCGTCCAGCGCGATGGGTGCATCCTGTTCGTGGCGCGTACCGATCTCGAGGGCAACCGCCACATCCGGCGCGATCAACCCCTGTGCCGCCGCCATTTCCAGCATGTTTTCCATGTAATGCGTGACCTTCATCGCGTTGCCGATGGCTTGCGCATACATCTTGCGGCCGCCTTCGCCCTTCAGAAGGCTCGCCCAGTGGGCGATATATGTGGCGCTCTGGTCCCCCGGCATCTCGGGATTGATCGCCAGATATGGGATGTTCAGTCGCTGCGCGAGCAACCACGAACCGAATTCGGCGGTGACTTCTTCCTGCGCGTATTGCGTCGAACCAAAGCGCCCGCTCAAATCGCGTTTCAGGCGTCTTTCGTGGCCGGTCGCGTGGGTCAGTTCGTGCAAGCGGGTCTGTTCGCGGTCCGCCTGATCCGGAAAAGCCGCGGCGGGCGGCATGACGATGCGATCGGCTGAGGGGATGTAGGCGGCGCGGTCGCCACCTTCGGCGATCGGCACGCCCATCGTGTGGGCGATGGCGTCGATCAGTTCCGCTTGGGGGATTGCTACAGGCGCCTCGTGCGTTCCTGCATCGTGCGCAAGCGCCGGTACCCCATCCACTTGTTGCGCGTTGAAGACCTTGAAGCCCTTCATGAGCAGAATGACCCCAGTCTTGCGGTTCGGGTCGCCCTTGCCGCCATCCGGTTCTGGGGCGGGCGCGTCATCGACCTTTTCGGCATCCTCCTTTCGCACCCGCACGGGCACCGGATAGTAGATGGTCGTGGCTTTTTCGCCCTGGCGGACCTGCCAGCCTTTCTTTGCGGCCTGCTGGTAGCCCATCCAGCGGGGATCCTCGAAACCGCGCAAGGACGCCTCGAGCTGCAGGAGGGACACGTTGAAGCCGCGATACGTGCGCTCCGTGACCGGGTTCCAATGGGACCTACGCCCATGAGCCTCCGGCTTCCATGGCCTGTTCCAGGGCGGCAGCTGGCCATTGCCCAGCAAGGCCTCCACCTTTCCGGCCATTTCCTCCAAAACCTTACGCATCGTCATCAGGGCCATGGGCGCCTCCTGTTTGGTCAGTAGCTCGTGATTCAGGCGCAGGCCGTTTGCCTGTCGGGATCGCTGCTTTCCCGTATCGCGGGCGCCGATGACGGCCGGCAGACGTCGCCAATCAGATCGACCGTGCGCTTCGAGGCGCGGGCGAGCATGGGGGGTACGGGCGCCTCCTTCTGGGCCTTCACGAAGGCCTGCCGGTCTGCTGGCTGCGCTTTTTGTGCCGCGATCGCCTGGCGCATCTGTTCAGCGATTTCCTGTTTGATGACCGCCGTGTAGAGCGAGGCGGCCGTACTCATGATCGAGCGGCGAGTGATCGAGGCGTCCTTGCGGCTCGCCTGCGGTATCCCCTGCACGAAGAGGCCGACTCCGGTGGCGGTCGATTCACGCAGCACTGCTGCGAGGTGGCGCATGATGTGCGCTTCATCCCATTGCCCCACGAACAGGACCGCTGAGGATCGGCGCGCGGCCAACAGATCCCCGATGGGTACCCACATGGCGGCGACATGGCCGCCTTCGGCAAGAAGGTCGGCCAAAGAGTCATTGTCGGTGTCCTCGTAGGGCTCTTGCTCCCCGGGTTCCACCGAGGCCATCGCCGTTACCATGGCAACGGCGATTTGCTCCGGATCCGGATGGCTGGCAAACAGAGAGGCGGTGATCCGACCCAGTTGCGCTTTGTGGGAGTCGTCAGCACCCGCGGGCAGCTTGACAAGCAGGGCATCCATGCAGCGGCGGAACGACTCGATCAGGCCTTGCGTGGCCCGTCCAATGTCCGTGTTGCTTGCAGCGCCATCCGCCAAAGCGCGCGCGATGATCGGCGCGAGCGTGCGAATCCCGTTCAAGCGGGCGCGTGTCAATCGCCTTGATTCCTGGCGGTCGGCAGACTGTTCCTTGTAATCGAATGCCATGACCGAAGGTCTCCTGTGTCGAGGCATGGCCGCGTCTCCGCGCTGGCCGGTCCATAGGAGTGCTACGCGGTATCATATACCACCCTTTACGCGCTTGACAGACGTTTGTGGGAAAAGAAGCGAACGGGGCCCGGGATTTAAGGTCCGGGCCTCCGAGGGTGGCCGGTTTTGCCGCTTAAGAAGGGTTTAGCGGTGCCAGGATCTGTTGCGGATGACGCCCTTCAGGCCGTCCTCGAACCCACGCGCGTGGGCCTCGTCGGTCAGGACGCCATGATAGATCTTCGCCACTTTGTCGATCCCGATCTTGTGGGAGGCGTGCACGAGGGCGAGGAATATGTTGTTCACCAAGGCGGAGCGTTCGGTGCCCGCACCGCTCCACCAGCGGCCGGACCAGTCGGTGGTGCCGGCGAGCATGCCCATCTTGGCCCACGTGATGTCCTTCTCGCCAAGCGTCGGCATTTCTTCGCGCAGCACGCGCATGAGGATGGGCTGCACGTCCTCAAGGCTCGGGCTCTGGGGAAGAAAGTTGCCTTCGCGACAGGCGCTCAGGAACCGCACGAGCAGCGAAAGTTGCGCGCGGCGGGAGATGGAGTCCAGCCGCATGCTGGAATACTCGGGTGCCAGTGGCATTTCCCGCGTGACACTGGCGGTCACATAGTACAGATCACGTGTATCGAGACCCAGCATCTCCTGCATGTTGCGTAGGTCGCCTATGACGGTCGGGCGTTCACGCAGCGGTTTTCGGGCCTGCGCAGAGGGTAGGGGCACCATGCGCTCCTTGCGAGAGCGCCCTGTCAGGGATTGGCGTTTCTTCTTTACGGTCATCCAAGGTCCTCGGGAATATGGCAGGAAAATCTGATTTTGTGTTAGTGTATACCAGAAAATTACCAACGATAAGTACTGCCACGAGGGGTAATATGGGGCAAATCGTTTTATTATCGACAGTACAGGAACCCATTCGCGGGCGCGGCCGGGGTGCGCCCCTCGTCATCCCGAGCTGGCATCCGCCCGGTGGTAAAGCGACGATGGTACCCCATCGGTGGACAGGCGTGTGGGGGCGTTACGCACGGGCGAGCATAGGGCAGACCCACCTTCAGGCACAAGCGGCCGGCGCGCAGATTTATACCGCCGAAATCAAGATCAACGCTCTGGACAGGAGCACCCAGAAACCGATTACGCCCGCCGATCTCGCCGATCAGGATTACCTGCCTCTGGATCTTCGCGTGTCGCCCAGCCTGCGCCAGCACATCTGCGCGGTGATTCGCCGGCGCGACGTGCCGGATGTAGCGGCGCTCTTCGCAGCTTCCCCGCCGTTGGTCAATCGGCTATTCATGCACCCGGATTTTAGCAGTCTGAAGGCGATTTGCTGGCCCGGCACGAGCGCGGCCTCACCGGGTCTTTGTGTCGTGCGTAGCGCCGAGGATGTCACCGCCGTGATCGTTCGGTTTCTCACCGGTCCCTTCAGGCTTGCTCCCTGGGATCGGGAATGGCCGGTACGCGCGACACATTCAGGGCGTG
>JAJZZU010000093.1 GCA_021797365.1 Pseudomonadota bacterium
AGGAACCAAAGCCGATGATGCACGGGCCAGAGAAGTCAGACTCCCCCATAGTAGCGACGAAGCCGACGAACAAAGTTGCGCGAGCAGCGGCGGAGCCGGTGGAGCGAAGGGGGGAGACTAAGGAGAACGCGGAAAAGCTGCGCATGCGCCGGACTCAGTGCCGGGAAAGCGTGTCCCAGCAGCTTGACCGCGTGCGGCAAGCCGTAAAACGAGGAGAAGGACGGTTCACCGCGCTGCTGCACCATGTGAGCGAAGACTTGCTGTTGCTGTCGTTCTTCTGGCTCAAACGGAAGGCAGCAGTAGGGGTAGATGGCGTTTCATGGGCAGATTACGAAGAACATCTGGAGGCTCGCCTCGCAGACCTGCACAAGCGCATCCACAGTAACGCCTACCAGGCGCAACCCTCCAAACGGCAATATATTCCCAAGCCGGATGGACAACAGCGCCCACTGGGCATCGCCGCATTGGAAGACAAAATCGTCCAACGCGCACTAGTGGCCGTGTTGAATGCGATCTACGAGCACGACTTTCTGGGGTTTTCGTATGGATTCCGGCCCGGGCGAGGTCAACATGACGCGCTGGATGCCCTAGCGGCCGGCATCAAGCGCACCAAGGTGAACTGGATAGTGGACGCCGACGTGCGGAAATTCTTTGACTCGGTCAACCATGACTGGCTGATCCGATTCTTGGAGCACCGCATCGGCGACCCGCGTGTCATCAACATCATTCGCAAATGGCTAAAGGCCGGGGTCATGGAAGACGGGGCATTACACCCCACGGAGGACGGCACCCCTCAGGGATCAGTGGCTTCACCCCTGTTGGCTAATGTCTTTCTCCACTACGTCTATGATCTTTGGGTCCATCACTGGCGTACACATCACGCCCGTGGGCACCTTATCGTTGTGCGGTATGCAGACGATACGGTGGTCGGCTTCGAAAGAGCCGACGATGCCAAGCGATTCTTGGTGGCATTGCGAGTGCGATTGGAGAAGTTCTCGCTGACGCTTCACCCGGACAAAACGCGCCTGATCGAGTTTGGCCGCTTTGCGGCGTCCAATCGACAGGAACGGGGTCTGGGCAAACCGGAGACCTTCGATTTTCTGGGGTTCACGCACATTGCGGGGCGCACCCTGAAAGGGGGATTCCTGCTGGTGCGCCGAACCCGAAGGGATCGCATGCGGGCCGCTTTGCACGCGCTGAAGGAGGAACTCCGTCGACGCATGCACGACTCCATTGCTCAACAGGGGCAGTGGCTACAGAAGAAGGTAACGGGATATTTTGCCTATCACGCTGTGCCAACGAACTACTCCAGGCTGGCAGGCTTTCGAGACAAAGTGATGCGTGCTTGGATGAACGTGCTGCGTAGACGCAGCCAACGGCAACGCATCACCTGGGATCGAATGTCCCGTATCGCTACAGAGTGGTTACCTGTCCCGCGCATCCTTCATCCATGGCCGGAGGCTCGCTTTGCCGCCAAACATCCAAGGTAGGAGCCCGGTGCCCGAATTGGGCCCGCCGGGATCTGTGCGGGGAGTGCTCAGTGATGGGCATTTCTACCGCGATAACGGCGAAATCGTAAAAATGCTTTTCAGATCCGCTGATTAGGGCGCCTTTAGGCTACCAACTGCCGAATATAGGATCAGGCGGGTTTCTCGCCGCGCCGGGTGCCGGAACCGGCGGATCATCATGTGTTGTTGGGTCTTGTCGCCGAAGGCCAAGGGTGTGCGCTGGTGCCGCGCTCCCTGGCCACGATCAAGCGAAAGGGCGTGGTTTACAAAGCGATCGCCGAAGGGGGCCGGCTCGCGGTGCATGTCGGTCTGGCCTATCGGCGGGAGACGAGCGCCGATCTCGTTTTGGGCCTGGTCGCGATGCTGAAGGAGCGGTTTGGCGATGGCGCCAGGAGCGCCTAGGAAAAGATTCGCCATCCGATAGATTCCGCGCCCTTGCGCAATAGGGAACCCGAGTCCGATGATGCGGTGCATAAGGCCGTGCAACGGGAGATGGCGCCCTTCGGGCATGTGCCTGTAAACCCGGGCATGGATACCTGTAGAGGGCGCGCATGCCGCGTTGCGCGCGAGCATCTGTCAGCCGCTCTGCGGCCGTGTGTCCCGGGCTCGGGACGTGCCCGGTCAAGATAGGATGTCGCCGGCCCATAAGGCCCGGGTCAACGGGCCGCCCTATGGGCCCTGACCTTCCGGCAATGGCTGAGGCCGGTGTGATCCCGGCAACCCCGCCGATCGGGCACGGGCCACTGGCCCCGTCAGCCGGCCTGGTCCTCCGACCGCGACGGCGCCCTTCGCGTGCGCGCCTCAAGCGTCTGCGCGCGCGCACTCAGGCGTCGCTCCTTGGCAAAGCGCGCTACCAGGGTTTTGGGGGCATGGCGGACGTGCACATGCCCCAGCAGGTCCAGATTGATGAGCGCCCGGGCAATCTTTGTCGGAATCGCGGAATGCAGCCCGAACCCCGCGTGCTCTAGTACCACCGCCACCACAATGCGTGGGTCCGGGACCGGGGCCATGGCGGTAAAGAGTGCATCCGAATGGAGCCGCGGGCCTTTATATTTGCCGTTTGCCGGCGCGCTCCAGAGCTGCGCCGTGCCTGTTTTTCCGGCCACGGCATAGGGCAGCCGATGGGCGATGATGTGCGCCGTTCCCAGGGATCCGGAGATGACGTGCGTCAGGTCATCCACGAGCAAGGTATCGCTATTTGGGCGGTGATGGGGGATCGGGGGATCGGCACGCGGCTTCTCGTAATGAACCGCTTTGGTGAGTGGGTTCTGCACGGCCCTCACCACGTAGGGGCGCATACGGACCCCGTGATTGGCGAGTGTCGCCATGGCGTCCGCCAACTGCAATGGCGTCACCAGCAGCGGCCCCTGTCCGATGCCGGTGATGATGGTCTCGCCCTCGTACCACGGTGAGTCGTGGGCCTGGATCCATTGCGGCGTCGGTACGGTCCCCGCCGACTCCCCGGGCAGGTCGATGCCCGTGACGTGTCCGAACCCGAAATCCTCGAGATAGCGCGCCATGCGATCGATGCCCATGCGATAGGCGAGTTTGTAGAAATAGACATCCGAGGACTCCTCGAGCGCCTTTTCAAGCCCAATACGCCCCATGCCCCACGGCAACCAGTCATGAAAAATGTGATTGTTACCGGGGATGTGCCAGGTTCCCCGACACAAGACGCGGCGGTGCGGATGAAACCAACGGGTTTGGAGCGCGGCGTAGGCGTAGAACGGCTTGATCGAAGACCCAGGTGGGTAGAGGCCATTCAGGGCCCGGTTGTCCAGGGGTCCGCGCGGGTTGTCCGTGAGTTTGGCATAACGGCGCCGGCTAATCCCGAGCACGAAGGGGTTTGGGTTATAGGTGGGGCTGCTCACGAGCGCGAGTACCGCCCCGGTGCGCGGATTCAAGGCCACTGCGGCCCCGCGGCGCCCCTTGAACATCTGCTCGGCAACCGCTTGCATCTGGGCGCTGATCGTCAGATAGAGATTGTCGCCGGGGCGTCCGGGCACGCGCTTTAGTACCCGTACCAGGCGCCCTCGGGCGTTCTCCTCGACGTCCTTATAGCCCATGTGTCCCATGAGGTCGCGCTGGTACAAGCGCTCGATGCCGGTCTGCCCTACGTCGTGGAAGCCTACGTACCGACGGACATGGTGCGCCGCCTCGGCCATGGTGATCGGGCCCACATAACCGACTACTGCGTCCGCCAGGCCATCCAAGGGATAATTGCGGCGCAATTGCGCCTGCAGGCGCACGCCCGGCAATTCCGGCAGGTGCGCCGCCAAGCGCGCGGTCTCAACGCTCGTCAGATTGCGGCGCAGGGGCAGAAAATCGGCGGAATCGCGCGTCTGCACCTCGTGCCGAAAGCGTTGGAGATCTCGGTTATCGAGACCGATGAGACCCTTGAGACGGGTCAGCATCTGCGTGAGATGGGGAACGGCGCGCGGCGCGATCGACACGGTATAGGCAGGAAAATTACCGGCGAGGACCACCCCGTGGCGATCCAGAATCAGTCCGCGTGCCGGCGGCAAGGGTACCGGCCGCGTCAGATTGTCGCGGGCGAGCGTGACGTAATGGGCGTGCCGTCCGATCTGGATGTAGGCCAGACGCCCCACCAGGACCAGCAGCAGTACGAGCGCTGCGCCCACGGCGACGCGGACGCGTGCCGCAAAGAGCTGTCGCTCCTCACTCTCTTGGGACAAAAAGGCCTTCGGGTTCACGGACTTCGTTCAGATAACCGCCAGGGCACACGAGAGAAGGGTATCATGTGGGCACGGCATGTACCATGTCGCGAAGGATCCCGAGGGGATCGATGTGCCCCACGTCGCGTGGCGGCGTACATCGCCGGCTTGCGGCGCGCCATTGGACCTGCCGATAATAGAGCCGGCGGCGTCGGTAGATACGCGGTGCCGGGGACGTTTCCGAACGATGGTCCCTATTAACGATGGTCCCTATTTTTAAGAAACGGTGTCCATCCGGGCACTCAGCGATCGCGTCGCGCCGCAGGGAACGTAGGCTGCGTACCCGCCTTTTCGTACGGAGGATTGAATCGATGTCAGGCCAGCAGTCACGGGCGCACCACCTCCGCCCCAGGAACCCGCGAATAATGGCGTGGGCAGGGCTTGTGTTGGTCGCGTTGCTCGTCACTAATGCGTATGCGCGCGGCACGAGTTGGCAACGAAGCGGGACGTTACTCTATCAGCACATAAGTGGGCTCCACTGGGTCGCGGCCGGTCACGGGCCCAAGGTGCTCTACGACTTCATCGACCCCAATTCGCGCCCCAACCACGCGCTCTTCGAGCAGCTTGCGCCGCTCATCAGGCGCGATCAGCTGACGATCCGCCAGATCCTTGTCGCCTACCTGTCACCCACGAGCACCGGCAAGGCGGCCGCTATTCTGCAGTCGCGGCAACCCATGCGAGTGCTCGACGAAGGCGAGGCACGTTTCGCGCGCGCGACCGGCGCTGGTATTACGCCCGTACCCGCGCAACCGCAGACCCAGCGCATCTTGCGCCAGGACTTTCAGGCCTTGACGGCGGTCGAGGGGAACCCGTGGATGCGTTTTGCACCGATCCTGATCTACCGGGCCAAGGACGGCCGTGTCCACGTCTTCCAAAGGCGCCTGACGAACGCGCGCCTTGCGACGATCATCGCCTCGGTAGGCCGAGGGTCCTGAGCGCGATTGTGCGTGACGGGCCAAGGTCCCCGGTCCCGATCTCGGGTAGCGTCCATGTCGTAATCGGCGATTTCGGGCCGGACACCCCGGGCGGTGGCGATCGGGGCGCGGGTATTGTGCCCGACAGGAAGACGGCCTTTGGTCGAGCTCGGGGATGGCCGGGCTCCGGGGTTCTCTACCGGGAGATGGAGGGCTCTTGCGTGAGGGCGCCAGCGATGAAGCGGACACGGGGCCTCGGTTCATCGGGGAGATGATCAACCGGCTTTGTGAGGCGTGCTTCCAAGGGAAGTCCCGGGCCATGGTCTGGCCGTCCGCAAAACGGTGTCGCAGCTGCGTGCGTTTGGCCGTACATGTCCTGGCCGGTTCACAGTTATGGCTGAACGGTGGTAGCGGGATGTCGCGTAGGTGGACTCGGAGCCGTTACGAGTTGGAACCTAAGAACGATAAAGGGAACTGTTCCAGCAATGCCTCAGGCATCGGGATCAGGTAATGTGCGCCAATTTTCTCTATGGGACAGCCGATCTCGAACTGCATCACTTCATCGATGGCATTGACGTGATAAACTCCTTCTCTGCGGCCGATCACGATCCCGCGGTTTCTTGCCATGGATCGATCAGCATAAGGCTCTTGAAGGCAAAATCGCGCAGGTTGCGGGTTACGAGCGTGAGGTTGTGAGTCAGCGCGGTGGCGGCCAGAAGGCTATCAATGGCTGGAAGCGGGCGGCCAGCCTGGGCAATAAGACGCCCCCAGCGGTCGGCGGTCTTGGCGTCTATGGGCGGGATACGCCCGGTGAAGAAAGTCGGCAGTTCCGTTTCCAGCCAGTCGCTAAGTCTGTGGCGCCGTTCGGTATCTGCGATCGTCTCGATCCCTTTGCGCAACTCGCCTAACGTGAGCACCGAGAGATACAGCGCCGCCGCCGGCCGTTCCTCGAACCAGCACACTACGCGACTGTCGGGCCTGCGCCGACTGAGTTCCGATAGCGCATTGGTGTCGACCAGATAGCTCAGAGCGCGACCTCGCGCGTCAGGCCCTTGTCACGCTCGAATTCGACGTCTTCGTACCCGCTTAAGGGTGATGACTGCATGAATGCCACGAGCGAAGCGTGCGTCCCCGTGAGGCGCTCGTACTCGACGCGCGAGATTACCACGGCCACGGGGCGGCCGTGCCAGGTGATCTCCTGCGGTCCCAGATGTTCCGCTTCGCGCACGAGCTCGGATAGATGCGTCTTGGCTTCCTGAATTTGCCAGCTTCGCATAATCAGGTCCTCCAATATGACCAGACGGACCAGATCATGTCACGGTTGCGGCAGAAACCCCAGTAAACCAGCCTGCGACTTCGGTCGCTGGCTTTATTTGGGAGGACACCGCGATGCCGCATTCACCGAACACATGCCGGAGGTTTACAGCAAGCCTTGGCTTCCGGCCCCGCGGATGTCCCTGTCCGGCGTCACCGGTGGCCGGATCGCGCCACATGCCTGTCCTCAAATCACCGCAAAAGACGCCTCCATCCCGAGCACTTGCGCGGCCTTGTTGAGGCGTGAGTCAAAACACGCGAAGGTTAATGGCAGTCCGGAAACTTGCTTGGTTTCATAGGCCGCCGCGAGTTGCACGCTGTCATATCCCCGTAAAGCAAAGGTGTCCGCGAAATCTCCCGCCCGCGCGACGACGGCTTGAGTCACATCAACGATCAGATAATGAGGCCAGTCCGCCGCCAGCGCCTGCTTGGCCTGTCTGATGGACAGCGCATCTGCGGGAACCTCCCGCGCTCGCCGCGAAAGGGCGGCGTACGCTTCAGCCCAAGCGATGCGGCATGCGGCAACCGCCTCCGAATTCACCGCCAGCGCCTTGACGGCGTCGCTTTCCACCTCGAACAGGTAGAGTTTGACCAACGCCGAAGTGTCGCAGAACACAATCATTCACGCCCGTCCAGGACCATCTCCGACACGCTGCGTCCGATAGGGGATAGCCGAACTGCGGCGCCCGCGGGCTTGCCTCCCATCCACTGGGCTGACCCGCTGGCGATGAGGCGCTCGACGCCCGCGCTTTCGGCAGCGGGAACACCAATGATGTGCGCCACCACCTTGCGATGGGAGGTAATGGCGAGCCGCTGACCCTTCTGCGCCTGGGCCAGGTAACGGGACAAATGGGCCTTCAATTCACGGATAGAGACCTGCATATGTGACCTCAATTAACATATATAATATGTCAATTGTGTCCACAAATGGGGAAGGTGTCAATGGGAGCCGCAGTTGTAAGAGAGGGAGGGAGGTGCATTTCCTTGGCGCCGCCGGAGCATACCGCGCCTTCGCTCAGTTCCTCGGGCTTGCCCTAAGCTTCCGGCGGCCGCAAGCCCTGGCACGACCTCAAGGCGCACGTCCGGGAATGGGATCGGCGCAACGGCGCCTCATTACTTCTTCGCGCTCAGGCGACTTGAGTCCTGTCGCGCCTATCGGGAGCTGGCACACGCTTGCCCTGTTCCATCACGGGCCGCGACTGTCTCCTGCCGGTCACCGTGCGTCCGCGCCTTTCAGCAAGGCGTTGATACCGCGCACATCGGCTTCCGTGAGGGCGCCCACGGCGGCCTTCATCGCAATACGTGGCGTTATATCGCGCCTTGGGCAAGCGTCCTGAGCCAAAGGTTACCTGCGCATTTTACTGAGGAGCCGGAAACCCTACACAAGGCGGGCGTCGATCTGCGGCACGCATTGGTCCAATCCCTTTCCGGAGGAAGCCCCAGCCCACCATGGGGGAGTAACTTAACGTCCCGTGAACAGTTATAAAATAAGTGCCCGATTTTCGGCGGAAGCCACCCTCATTCAGGGCTACACTGCGGCTATGACTGACCTGACAGACCACGATGCTCTCTATCAAGTGCTGTTGAATCGTGACCCCTGTTACGAAGGAGGGGTCTACGTGTGCGTGTCAACCACAGGCGTGTTTTGTAGGATGACATGTCCGGCACGCAAGCCGAAGTCGGAGAACTGCAGGTTCTACAGGACGATTGGAGAGTGTATCGAGGCCGGCTTCCGTTCCTGCAAGAGGTGCCACCCCGTACGGGCAGCCGCTTTGGAAAATCCCACGATTCGCGCCCTGCTTTCGGTGCTTGATGAACGTCCTTGCACCCGCTGGTCGGAACAACATATTGCGCAAATGGGGTATGACTTGTCGACGGTACGCCGCCTTTTTAAACATCACTTT
>JAJZZU010000094.1 GCA_021797365.1 Pseudomonadota bacterium
CGCAAGATGGTTTGGGTCTGCGCGCGGTAGCCCACCTGCACTATTTCACGCCCACATTTGATTTTTACATCACCGAGAAGGACCGCACAGGCAACGGCACGCAGCAAGCCTTTGGTCTGGCCTGCGCCCACGAACGCGAGATCGGGTACATCAGCATCCGCCAGCTCGTAGAGGCCGGCGCTGAATTGGATCTGTACTGGACCCCCCAAACCTTAGCCGCGATCGGGAGGTAACGCCATGACACCGAAATATAAAGCCATGCTCGCCCAAGTGGCCCCCGGCACGGATCCCCGCCATATCCAAGCGCTCCTGCAGGCGGATAACGGGGGCTGTGGACTGGACAATCTGACCCCGGAACAAGCGGCCTTTTGCATCGCCATGGCGAAGGCCTGCGTGCAGGTATTCGGGGCGGGCTTGGTGGAAGGGATCGCGCAGGGGCGCGGGATCTAAATGCTCACAAAGGGCGGCCGGCCCATTTCCGCGTCGGCCGCTTACGGTAGGTACTTACGGAGAATACGTTATGAATGACACGACAGACAGTACCGTCACACCCCAGCGCCTCGCGATCCTCTGGCAGGACATCATCATCGCCGGCTGTCGGACCCTGCTCGACATAGCCGACGACGACACCCTAGACGGGCCTCCCGGCGGGCCCCGACTTCCTATCGCGATCTTCGAAGCCTTGCATGAGATCCCCGACTTTGGCCCCGAGATCGCACTCACCGCACTGGGCGCACTGGGGGCTTGGCTAACCGATCGCGAGGCGGTCGCCGTCCTGACGGCCTGGCAGGAGCGGGCACAGACGCGCCTCCTCATCGACGACCATAGCTGGACCTGCCCGGCATGCGGGCTGGTGCGGCCGGACTGGAAAGCCATCGAGGCGGCGCGCACACACCAGCCGTGTGCCCCCACGGGGCGGTTATCCACGGCCGGTAAGGCCAGGAGGAGAACACATGATTAACGATCCCAACAACTTTAATGGGCGCTTGGAGCTCACGATCGGCGGGGCGGTCGTGGGTTTTATCGGTGGCTGGGTCGGAGGCCTCCAACTCATGCTGTGGTCACAAGGCATGCCGCCGGCCTCCCTGCCGCGGATCTGGGCCTGGGTCACGCAATTTGGGCTCGTTATTCACGGCTGGGGGTGGCGGGGATACTGGCCACTCGCGGCCGCCGCTCTAGGGGCCACTGCCTTAGCCGGCGCCCTCTGGTGGCTCATGACTGTGCCCGCCGAACGCCACGTGCGCGGTTTTGTCCTGCATCGCACGCCAAAGCGCATCGCGCGTCTTGTGGCACCTCACAAAAACGAGCCGCCGGGGGTCTGCATTCACCCCGCTATCCGATTAGATCAACACGCGGAATGCCGTCATCTCTTGATTGTGGGCGGCGCCGGCAGCGGCAAGACCACGATCCTCTGGCCGCTGATCCAACAGGTGCAGGCGCGCGGGGATCGGATGCTGATCTTCGACTCCAAAGGTGACTTCACCCAAAAACTCCCCGAACCCCTCACGTTATTGTCCCCAACGGACGCTCGCGGCGGGCGCTGGCGCGTGGGACACGATATCCGCACGCGGCTTGATGCCCAGGCCTTAGCGGAAACGCTCATCAAAGAAAACGAGAAGGATCCCATGTGGTCACAGGGATCGCGTGCCTTGTTGGTGGGGCTTGTGAGCGACCTCCAAGCCCGTTACGGAACCCAATGGGGTATGGCGCATCTGGCGCACGCGACCGCCGCCGCCCTCGGCGACTTCGCGGTCTTGAAAGCCGTCATTGGCCGCGAGGATCCGATGTCCTTATCTCTCTTGGGCGGTGAGGACGCGGAAGGGCCCAATCGCACCACTATGGGCTTTTTGGTGCAGCTATCCGCAGCATTGACGCAGGTCATCAACCTGGGCGTGGCCGCCTATGATCTCAAAGAGAATCCCGAATGGTCCGTGCGCTCGTGGTTGGGGGGTCATCAACCCCCGGTCACGATCCTTGGTTTCCGGGACTCCGCCCGCAGTTTAAGCCAAGCGTTTGCATCCAGCCTTATCGAGCAGACCGTGCGCCAGATGAGTGATATGCCGGACGCCGCGCCTGACCAGCGCCGGATCTGGCTCATCGTGGACGAGGCCCCGCGGGTCGGCAAGGTCCCCAGCATTACCGATGCCCTGGCCACGGCGCGATCCAAAGGCCTGCGCGTGGTACTGGGCATCCAGAGCACCGCGCAGATCCGTGAGGCCTACACACGCGACACGGCCACGACCTGGGCCGGGCAGACGGCGACGAAGATCATCTGCCAGACGACATCCCCGGATGACCAGGAGTGGTGCGCGAAACTTCTCGGAGACCGCGAAGTGGACCGCTTCCAACATCAGGTCTCGACCCAGACCGGCCGCGACGGTGGCCAGCACAATCAGTCCTGGCAACGGGTGCGCGAGCCCGTGTTGATGCCCGCGGCCTTTGGCCGGGATCTGAAGGTGATCAAGGGCCGAGGGCCGCGCGCGCTTTTGATGGCAGGCGGCGAGGCCGCGATCCTCAACTGGCCGTTTCCGGCCCTACAAACCCATCGCCCGGATCGCATCGAGGCGCGCTGGATTCAGCCGAATTACCAGCGGCCGAATTGGGGCAAGACCCCGCCGGACGTGGGGAAGCCCTCGGCCCCCGCAGCGGTCGCGCCGCACTCCAAGAAAAAACCAGAGAAGGAGCAGGCGCAGGCCTTGGGCACGCCGATCATGGACTCTGAAACGCCGCGTCCTATGCCGGCCGTCACGCCCGATGCAGGCCTGGCCGACCACGTCCAGGACCTCGTGCTCGACCACCTGGCCCCCGGTTTGGGCCTGCTCACCAAAATCTTGGGCACGATCGAAACGGTGGGCAGCGGGCCGTCAGCCCCTACCCAGGTTGTTACGGCCCGCCCACCGGCGCCCGAAGCGCCAGGCCTCGACGATCTCGATGGAGCAGAGGAGGGACAAGACGAGGAACGGGAGCCGTAGGGTGCGGGCAATTTCCGCGGGCCCAGCACTACGTAACGCCACTTATTCCGGTGGCTAACCTATAAAGGAGTAAATCGCTATGACACAGAATGATGGGACACAGGATGATCGCAGCAACCTCACCGAGGAGCAGGAGGCCTATTTCATCGAACTCGGCTGGCACAGCCGCGAGCTGTTCGCCGCGGCCCTTGCAGCTTTCATGCGTGGCGATGAGCCCGAGGGCCGGCGCATTGCCAAGGAAGACCAGCGCCTGAAACGCGCGGCCGATGATGATCGGGGCACGAGTCAGGGGGAGGAATAGACCATGTTGTTTATTATTGCCTTTGTCATCATATGGGCCTTCTTTGGATTCGACCATGCCTTCGAGGCGGCATTTGCCATGGGCCTCCTGGCCATCATCCTTGGTTTGGGCGCCGCGCCGGGGATCATCATAGACAAGACCATCAAGGATATTCAGAAGAACCGGAAGAACAACTCATGACACTATACATCGAACCGCACGCTGGCGTCGGGCCCGTCATCGCCTTTATCCAACAGGCGCGCGGCACGCTTGATATTAATGCCTACCTCGCCACTGATCGGCGCGTTATCCAGGCCATCACACAAGATGTCCGCCACGGGATCCACGTCCGCATCGTGATCGACCGACGCCCTTACGGCGGCCGACCTCGCGGCGAAATCGCGCGTCTCCGGGCGACCGGGGCGCAGGTGCGTTATGCGCCGGCACGCTTCACGCAGAGATATGTCTTCGATCACGCGAAATATATGGTGAGCGGATCGTCTTTTGAACTCGGCACCGCAAACCTCACCTGGTCGGCGTTAGGAGGGCGAAACCGCGAATATCTCGACATTGCCCGTCAGGCCGCCGTGGCGCACGCCCTACAGGACGTGTTCACCGCCGATTGGCACAATCGCCCCGCAGGAAACGCCCCGCGCCAAACCCTGGTCTTGTCGCCCGGAGCGACACCGGCGCTGGTGGCGGCCATCCGCCAATCGGGCGCAGTCTGTATCGAGTCCGAGGAACTGGGGAAGGACCGCGCGATCCTCAGCGCATTGCGGGCCAAGGGCACGCAAGCCCGAGTGCTACTGCCAGTGACTTTGAATCGATATGATCGGCGCCTGGCCCAAGGACTCACTACGGCCGGCGTACGCGTCCGCTATCTCGTCGCCCCCTACCTGCACGCCAAATTGATCGCCGGACCGCGCGAGGCCTTCCTGGGATCCGAAAACTTCACCTGGACGAGCCTTAATCGTAATCGCGAGGTCGGCATCCTCCTGAGCAATCCCGCCGCGGCCCGCCTCGATCGCCAATGCCTACGCGATTGGTCCGCGGCGCGGTGACGATACCCGCACCTATCCGGGTCGCTTGGCTCGAAATTGAGATACTATCGGCATATCCCGTGCCGTTTCAGACTGTTCAGGAGCCTCTGGTATGATGAGCATAATAAGTTGCGCCGCCTCGTGGACCCGCCCACGCGAGCGGGGTCGGGGTTTGGGTGTAGAAATTACTATGATCATAAATGCCATATTCTCCTTGCAGAGAAACGGATGATCCTGATGGGGAACCCGTGCCCGCCCGCAATTACGCCAAAGTACCAGACTGGTAAGGTGAACCAGGAGATCCTTCTATACAAAGGCCGTATGACGCTTGCAAGAGGTAGCGGTGCCGTAGACGGCACGGGACAGTTGAAATGGGTATGGCAGCCCGATCCGATAGTGCGGTTTGAGTGGCGCCCCGATCCAACCCCGAGTTTTCACCCCTTACCTGGCGACTATGACGTTCGCATAAGCGGTTACCAGGACAGTACAGGGATCTTAGTGGGGTCATTTGTGGATTCCAATCGAACGTTGTGTATCTGGGGTTTTCTGACCGGTCCTGTTCGCGAATGGCAGCCTGACGCAAAGATCGCAAAACTCCGGTTCCATGTGCCAAATTATCATAACTACATGGGCGCGCCCATCGCGTACCCAGACGGGAGAGGGTGCCCAGGGCGTCTGACATTTCTCACCGAAGATTGGCGGATTACACTGGATCAAGCCGAAGGGTGGGGACATCCAAGTAATTTTGAGGGCCTGCATGGCCGGGCGCGCCTGGAGGCAGGGCATGCTATCAGCCACGCTGGGCTTCTGGAAAGGGCGGATGGTGCCCCGTTTCAGTGGGCCGAGTCCGGAAGTGTTTTGGAGGTTTTCAGGTTATTCTTGTCATTTGTTTTAGGGCGGTGGACCGCGCCCATTCTCCTTGTTGGCACGGATACAGGCGGCAAGGAGGCATCCCAATGGGAAGCCGCGCGGGTAGATCGCTGTAACGATCGCTATTCATGGCTACCCCAGTACCCGCATAGCGGTCAGCCCGATATGACCAAGGCATGGCAGGGGTTTAGCGCCCTCGCGGAGGCTTGGAATGATAGGCTTGCCGTTTGTCTTGAATGGTGTCTGCAAGCCAGCAGGACTGATGTTCCTGCCACTGGCATCGTATTTGCGCAGGCAGCCCTGGAACTACTGTTTTATCTCGTTATTGTAGAGCCGGCAACGCTACGGAATGTCGAGAATAAGCTTGTTTTTTCAGACACCCTGCGCCTGCTGCTCCATCATTGTAAGATCGGATCCGATATCCCGGGCGGCCTTGTCAATTTGATGGCCGTGGCCAAAAAGTCAAATTTGAGTGACGGACCACACGCTATTAACGAAGTCCGCAATAGCATCATGCACGGCAGCAAGGTCGACAAGTTGATCAAGTCCGACACTCTTGTGCTCAACGACATACGACAGTTGGGGCTTTGGTATATCGAGCTTATTTTGCTTTACCAAATGGGGTACGGGGGCCAAATTGTCGACAGCAGAATTGGTGGGAATGGACGCGTCATTTCGCCGCCCTGGGCCAAGGCTGAGGGAAGCGGGGGCGGGGGCGTATAAAATAGGCCATAGGAAGACCAGGGTGGCGGGAGTCTGGTGGAGTCATATAGATGGGTGTCAGCTTGATGTTAATTGGGGCAGGTTGTTCTAGAGAATGCGCATCAAGAATAGCGAAGTGCAGATACGATAATCGCGGTCTCGGGGCAGCATCTATCCTTGATCCTCGGAAATGCGGGATGCTTTAATAGGGCGCGGTATCGGACGTGACAAGCGTTTTAATAAAAGTAAGGAATTTGCGGATGGATCTGTGGAAAAAACTATAAGCAGTATCAATGACTATCCTATCATAAGAAAACTGGCGTCCGCCTTGTACAAGCGGGATGGCCACCTGCATGGCGCGGCGATTATGATTGGAGCTGGTTTCAGTCGGTGCGCTGCACAATGTTCGCCAGGTCAGCTGCCTATGCCGTTATGGAATGGTATCAGCCGAACGTTAGCGACAGAGATCGATCTGGACCGGTCATCGTCGGCATCCGGCAGTCAGCCAATTAAGTACACCGATCCCTTACGCATCGCCGAAGAATATCGGGCGTATTTCGGACAAGCGGCGCTGAATAGTCGAATCCGTCACGAGATCGCCGATGAAGCTCGTCAGCCGGGACTACTCTACGAGTCGTTGCTGAAGTTGCCATGGTCCGAAGTTATGACCACTAATTGGGATACGTTGCTGGAGAGATCAGCAAAAGATATCCACGAACGACATTATAAGTGCGTCACGAGGCCCTCTGATCTTGCGTGGGCCCATTCACCTCGCATCGTTAAGCTCCATGGCACAATTGGCGTCACGGATACGCTGATTGCTACGCAGGAAGACTACCGGACATATCCGGCGAAATTTGCGCCGTTTGTCAATTTTGCGCGCCAGGTGTTTATCGAGAATGAGTTATGCCTCTTAGGTTTCTCGGGCGACGACCCAAACTTCTTGCAGTGGGTGGGCTGGATTCGCGACCACTTGGCGGATCATGCCCGTAAAATCTATCTCGTCGGCGCCCTGAAGTTATCAGCGGCACGCCGCAAGCATCTCGAGTCCCTCAACATTGCACCCGTGGATTTATGGGAGGCGGTAAGCCTATACGCAGAGAACGGTGACCTCAAACACGAGACGGCAACACAATTATTTCTGAATGCGCTACGCGAGGAGGGGGAATCCTACAAAGAGGCGTATCTGTGGGAGCCAACCAGGATCGATGGGCCTACTGCTCTTGAGGACATTAAGCGTATACATCAGGAGCCCCCATACGGCGCATCTTTGCTAAGAGGAGCGTTGGACGTACTAAAAACGGACAGGGAATCCTATCCGGGTTGGCTCGTATGCCCGTCCGAACTGCGTTGGAAGATAGAGAACCAATTAGCCAATCCTCATCCGACCGAGGGCCTCATTGAGGCGCTGGCCCCGGATGACCGCGCCAAAATCCTTTATGAAATCGCATGGCGCCACAAAGTGGTCGGGGATTACGTAGCGCCGTGGCTGACCGAAGCGCTTCTCACAGTTTGCGACCCAGACGTACCCAAAAGTATTAGCAAGCAACAACAATTGGAAATTTGTCTCGTTCTTCTCAACAACAGCCGGTGGTCGAAAACGGGTGTCGGGGAGGGCGAAACCGCGGTAGGGGATCATACAAAGGTGCTGAGAGGCCGTCTACAACGCCACATGACGTTTTTTCCGGACTGCGCTACGGAACTTGCTTATCACGACGCGCTTGTGGCTCGGGACGCATTGGACTATGGCGGTCTAGAAAAGGTTATCGACAGAATCGTTGGGGAAGATCCGGTATGGAAGCTGCGCCGTGCCGCCCTGTTTATGGAGTTGGGCCGGCACGATGAGGGAGTGCAACTCGTCAGCGAGGCCTATAATGACTTACTTAAGGCTTACCATAACGGCGTCCGTTCGATAGCGGTCTTGTCGCGCCTAGTATGGGCCCATTTGATACTGCGGGAGCTAAGATCGCCGGGAATTAACTCTTTTTTAACCCCATTGCCTATTGATATCAGAAATATCTATCGTGACTCGAAGTGTGACCCGTGGGATTGGATAGATGATCTTCGGGATGCAGTAAATAAGCTGCGAGAGCAACAATTGGAGGCGCAGACACCGATTAAACCCCAGTTCCGTCAGGGGCACTACGAACATAACCGTGACCAACGGTCACCAGTGAGTCATCAGGGGGTGTTTCTTCGTCTGGATTGGCTCACTCGCGTTGTTGGTATCCCTTGGCGGGCAGGGGGAATCTTCTCCATAGGCTTACTTGCCGATGTGGCGGGTAAACTTGTCTGTTCCGGAGGGGTCAGGATCCCCTTATGGGATTACACGCTCGCGATCCGCGCCAGCTCGAGCGCGACGTCAAAGGTCATTAAAGATGTTTTTAC